>CAZWTJ010000028.1:0-19892 GCA_964637555.1 uncultured Dehalococcoidia bacterium
TTTTTAAAGAAAGGTTATTGATTTCACAAATTTTTGGAATAGTGCTAATGTTGGGGGCGTTGGCATTATTAGGAATTATTAGTTAATAAATTGAAAATTTTAAAATACCAAAATAAAATTTAAGGAGAAGAAATGAGTTTAAATGGCAAGGTTTGTGTTGTGACTGGTGGAGGAAGCGGAATTGGAGAGGCAGTCGCGGTACAATTGGCTTCTGAAGGTGCGAAAATCATTACAGTTGGAAGAACTTTTCAAAAAGTTGAAGATGTTTCAAATCAGATTAAAAAAGACGGTGGCAATTCGACTCCCTTCAGTGTGGATGTCTCTGACGCAGAAGCAGTTAATTCAATGGTTAATAGTGTATTAAAGGATTTTGGAAAAATCGATATTCTTGTAAATAGTGCGGGCGGGGGAGTACTCCATAAGAGATTATTAACTACCACCCCGGATGATATTCGAAGGTGTATGGGTTCAAATTTGGAAGGGACTATTTACTGTACTCAGGCAGTATTGCCTTCAATGGTTGAACAAGGTGAAGGTTTGATAATAAATATTTCTTCCGGGGCTGCAAAAGGAAGTAGCTTTTTAGGAGGCATGATCTATGGTGTTGCAAAAGCCGGAGTAAATAGTTTCACAGACTTCATAAATTTCGAATTTGCTAATACTGGTGTAAGAGCTACAGTATTGATGCCTGGAGAAGTGGATACCCCAGCCTTATCAAATAATCGTCCAATTCGTCCATCACAGCAAGCGTTGGATACAATGCTCAAGGCTCCAGATGTCGCAGATGCTGTTTCTATGATTGCCAACTTGCCCTCACGTGCCCAAGTGCCAGAAATTTCTATTAGACCTGCGCACAGAAGGGACACATCTGCGGAGACGCCTTCGTCATAGTAGTTTAGTATTTATACATTCACAAAGTTTGGGGATTTTTCATTATTTAGAGCAGCAATCAAGTTTTCTGCAGATAATAATCCCATGTTAGTGAAAGTAGCAGAACTTGCACTCGCAATATGAGGAGTGATAAGGATGTTATCTAGGGTAATTAAAGGGTCATTTGTATCTAAAGGTTCCGGATCTGTCACATCTATTCCGGCACCTTTGATCACTCCGGACTTTAATGCCTGATATAGTGCATCAGAGTTAACGGTTTTCCCTCTGGATGTATTAATTAAAAAGGCTTCTGGTTTCATCAATCTCAATTCCGACTCTCCGATTATACCTTCAGTTTCAGAAGTTAAAGGAACGTGAACAGATAGGAAGTCTGAATTGCTTAAAAGAGTTGAAAGATCAGGCACCCAAGTCATGTTTAATTCAGATTCTAAGGAGGATTTGCGAGTGCGAGAGAAATAAATTGTATTCATATTGAATCCCTTAGCTCTTTTTGCGACAGCCCTAGCAATTCCGCCCATGCCAAGGAGTCCTAAGGTCGCTCCATGTATGTCAGTGCCTTTGTATGGTATTTGATCGAACATCAACCATTTTCCAGCCCTGATATTCCTATCACCTTCAGAAAGCCGTCTAGCAATGTTCAATATCAGTCCGAAAGTGAAGTCTGCACAGGATTCAATGAGTACCCCTGGTGTGTTGCTAACAATAATTCCGTATTCGGTAGCACATTTCACATCTATATGATCTAAGCCTACTGATCTACTTGCTACTATCTTTAATTTGTTTTTGCCTGCTTTAAGAATATCTGAGTTAATAGGATCGTCACTTTCACAGAATATCGCATCATGTTCAGAGGCTTTTTGAATTAATACGTCATGTGGAGGGATTGAATTGTCTTCCCAAACTTCTACGTCAAAATGTTTTCTTAACAAAGAAATTGCTTCTGGAACTCTATTTCTTGTGGCAAATACTGACAGTCTTGTCATGTTTTTACTCCTAAAGATGAATTATTTCGAGTATAACTTAAATTCTGATCGGGTTTCCTACATTTCTTGCAAGTATTTTAAAATCTTGTTGCATTTGCTTAAATGATCTTCTTGATGCGGTCACTCTTGGGGAAGGATGATATAACGGAACTAATTTCATCCCATTCCAATCTAATATCTTGCCTACATCTTCTAACAAAATAAATTTGTGACTTTGAATAAATTTTAAAGATTTTAATGCAGTGGCTCCTAGAGTGACTACAAATTCAGGAGAAACAATATTTACTGTTTCTTGAAGGAACGAGGAACAGTTTTTCATTTCTTGTAGTAGAGGTCTAGAGTTGTTTCCATTTTCGTTGACAGGATTGCATAGAATAGAATTCGTTACAAATATCTGGCTTCTGGTCCATCCAATATTTCCAATTAACCTTTCAAAGTTTTCCCCACTTTTATCTCCTTGAAGTGGTATTCCACTTAGTTCAGCTCCATGCCTTCCAGGTGCTTCAGCGATAAACAATATTCTGGAAGTAGGATTACCATTTTGTAAACCTAGTACCTTCCGTTTTCCTAGCATCCTAGGGCATAAGCTACAGTGAAATGCATCTGTTCCTAAAGAGTCGATTTTTTCGAAGGGTTTTTCTAATATTATATTTTTCATTTTTGAGTTCTATCATCTAGAGTTGATGCATTAATTGCGAGTTTAATTTCCTCTATTACTTCTGAATTAGTTTCTCCTTTTAAGGCAGCTTCTAGGTCTGGGATGTAATTTTTCTGATTAAAATTTCCTATTGCCCACGCTGCATGGGATCTGACTAATGACTCATCGTGATATAGCGCCATTGTGAGTGTAGGAATTGATAGAGGGTCCTTAATGTTTCCTAATGCTACGCAAACGTTCCTAAGGAATCCACGATATTTTGCACGCTTGATAGGACTGTTTCTAAATTTCTCTGAAAATTGCGATTGGGTAAGATCCATTAAAGGAATTAGTTGTGGCGCAGAAAATCCTGTGCGTTGCTTGAAAGATTGATTTGTTCCAATGTCTACTTTTATATTTACAGGGCATACATCTTGGCATATGTCACATCCGAAAACCCAATCTCCAATTAGTGGACGCATTTCAATAGGGATTGATCCTCGTAATTCAATTGTAAGGAATGAAATACACTTTTTGTTATCTATGATGTAGGGAGCAACGATTGCGTTTGTTGGGCAAGCATCAATACACATTACGCATTCGCCGCAAGTTTTCTTTACTGGTTTGTCAATTTGTAGTTTCAAATTTGTTATTACTTGCGCCAAGAACACCCAAGAACCATGTTTTGAAGTTAAAATGTTGGTGTTTTTACCAAACCAACCTAATCCTGATCTCTCAGCAGCAGCACGGTCATTCATCGGGCCATCGTCTACAAAAACACGAGTTTTAATTTGAGGATCTACAGTTTTTTGAAGTTCTTTAACAAATGTTTTCAACATTTGTTTGATTACTTCGTGATAATCATCTCCCCAGGCATATTTCGCGATTTTGCCATGTGGCCCAGGTCCTAGGTGTTTTTTGTCTGAATTGTTATAGCAAATTGCAAGGGATATTATTGATTCAGCATCTTGCATTAATTTTTTTGGATTATTAGATAAGATAGCACGTTCTTCAGAATACCATGGTAGGCCATCCATTAAACCTGATCGTACACGTTCTACAGCAGACGCCTCATTCTTTTCAAAAGGTTTTGCATCCGTGATTTTAACAATATCGAAACCTATTTGAGTTGCTAGTTGTTTGATTTTTGTTTCATTAGCATACATTTTTTAAAAATATCCCATTTCCAATTTATTTTCGGAAATAAATTTTATTATTGCATAAATATCTATCTACATCAGCAAAAACACAAACTAGTCGTTGACTAGCATTTGCTCGCTTTGATATATTCGAGTTATACCGATTGGAGTTGAGATTTGCATACGCAATTAAAAGAGCTATCTAGAGCCTACGGATTTGATGAAGTAGCCATTGTTCCTGGAGATACAACGATAAATCCGGATATGACCAATACTGATTTTTCTGTTGAAGGAATAAATTTATCTACTCCAATTATTGCATCCGCAATGGATGCTGTTACCAATCCTGACTTTGCGGTCAAAATGTCCGGTCTAGGTGGTATGGCAGTTCTTAATTTAGAAGGTATCCAAACGAGGCATGAAAATGCGGAAGAGATTATCCATGAGGTGGCAACAGTTTCCCAAGAAGAAGCGACTCATTTGTTGCAAAAATATACTTCTGCTCCAATTCGAGATAATTTAGTAGGTCTGAGGGTTGAGGAAATTAAAAACCAAGGTGGTCAATGTGCTGTTTCGGTCACCCCTGCAAACACCAAACGTTTGGCACCCATTGCTGAGGAAGCAGGTGCAGACACAATAGTTGTACAAAGCACTGTGACCACTGCCCGTCATTATTCTAGAAGCATTAAAGGGCTTAGGTTTCCTGAACTTCTAGAGATGATTTCGAAACCGATCTTGGTCGGTAATTGTGTAGGTTTTGAAGTTGCTCTAGAACTTATGGAGACAGGCATTCATGGAGTTTTGGTTGGGGTAGGTCCTGGCGCGGCATGTACTACTAGAGAAGTTACTGGAGTTGGTGTACCACAGGTCACCGCTACAATTTCTTGCGCTGCAGCTAGAGAAGAATATTACAGAAGGTCTGGTCGTTATATTCCAATAATCACTGATGGAGGGATCAGAACGGGTGGTGATCTTTGTAAGGCTTTTGTTTCAGGTGCAGATGCTGTGATGTTGGGTACTCCAATGGCTCAAGCTGAGGAAGCTCCTGGATTAGGCTATAACTGGGGAATGGCAAATGCAGACCCTTCATTGCCCCGTGGAACTAGAGTGAAAGTCGGGGTAAAGGGGAGCCTTGAGCAGATTTTGTTTGGCCCCTCCAATCGTACAGATGGTACTCAGAATTTAGTAGGTGCATTGAGAACATGTATGGGAATGTTGGGTGCATCGAATATTCGCGAAATGCACAATGCAAAAATGGTTGTTGCTCCCGCAATTAAGACAGAAGGTAAACATTATCAGTTAGGGATGGATTAATAGCGCCCTAGGGATTCCAGAATAGTCATTAAAAGTTGAGATGCGTTTGTTGGGAGACCATTTTTTAGCCAAGGATATTACTTCCTCATTCTGATTATTGCCAAATTCTATTATCAATGAACCAGATTTTTTTAGATATGGGTGATATTCTGATAGTATTCTTTCGATTATTAACAATCCGTTAAATCCACCATCTAATGCATGGATAGGCTCTCTTTTCACTTCAGGGGATAAATGGGTAATTTCTTTTGTCGGAATATATGGAGGATTTGCAACTATTAAGTCCATTTGATTAGTTAATGGAGAAAACAAATTTCCGACCTGGAAATTAATTCGATCAGATAAATGATGATTTGCAGCGTTATCCTTGGCGATCATGATTGCATCTGATTGAGAATCCGTTGCACATATTAAGGCATTTTTAATGTTCTTTCCTAGTGCAATTGCAATAGCCCCGCTTCCAGTTCCAATGTCAGCGATGTTAACTTTTTCATTTTCCCCCATCGAAACTTGTTTAATTGCTAGTTCAACTAATAGCTCTGTTTCTTGTCTTGGGATCAGAGTGTCTTTAGTAACCTTAAACTCCAATCCATAGAATTCCCTTTTACCAATAATGTAAAAAAGTGGTTCATTGTTTAATCTTCTTAATGCTAAGTCCTCGATTTCCAACAATTTCACTGGATCGATATTCTTATCTAAAGAGGCAAAAAAACATGCACGATCTATTCCTAGTGCATGTCGTATGATTACTTCACTTTCTAAGTTGTTACTAGAAATCCCGTTTGATTGGAATCGAGTAGAAATATTGGAAAATATATCCTGAATTTTTTGTGGTTTTTTATAATCCAATATCTTCTAATTTTATGGTTTGCTCCAGTTCTTGTAGTCCTTTGATAAATTCTTCTAGGTTACCATCAAGTACTTCATGGAGGTTATGGGTGGTTAAATTAATTCTGTGGTCACTAATTCTGTTTTGAGGAAAGTTATATGTTCTGATTCTGTCGGATCTATCACCAGATCCAATTTGGGAACGTCTATTTGCTCTGACAGATTCTTCTTGTTTTTGGATTTCTCGAGCTAAAATCCTAGATCTTAAGACCCCCATTGCTTTTTCACGATTTTTTAATTGAGACCTTTCATCTTGGCATGAGGCAACAATTCCTGTGGGTATATGAGTGATCCGTACGGCAGTTTCGACTTTTTGAACATTCTGACCACCGTGTCCTCCAGCTCTAAAGATTTCTATATTCAAGTCGTCAGGATCGACCTCTACATCAACTTCTTCAGCTTCTGGTAAGACAGCAACTGTAGCGGCAGAAGTATGTATACGACCACCAGATTCAGTGAGGGGGATGCGTTGAACTCTATGTCCACCACTTTCATATTTTAGTCTACTATATGCACCTTGTCCTGAGATTTGGATTGTGACTTCCTTGAAGGATCCTATTCCTGATTCATTAGCGTTGATCAGCTCTAGTTTCCATTTGTTTCTTTGTGCATATCGTGAATACATTCTGTATAGATCGGCTGCAAATAGTCCTGCTTCATCCCCGCCAGCCCCAGCACGAATCTCTACAATAACATTTTTGTCATCATTTGGATCTTTTGGCAATAAGGCAACTCTGAGATCATTTTCTAAAGAAGCTTTTTTTTGATTCAAATCCTCTAATTCTTCCCTGGCAAAAGCTATCATTTCTTGATCAGATTCTTGGGAGATCAGTTCATTGGCTTCTTTTAGATCATTAAGAGTAGATTTGAATTGTCTGCTAAGTTGCACAATAAGTCTCATAGAGGATTGTTCTTTTGTTAGCTTTTGTACGCGATTGTAATCTGTTGAAATAGCAACATCGGATAATAACTCATTTATCTCATCATATCTGTTTTCGATTTCTGTCAGTTTGTCAATCATTGAATGCCTTAGTTATGTAAATTTTAGCTTGGGTTTTTGAAGTATTGTAGCAGTTTCGAACAATCTAGATTGTTTATAAAAACGGTAGAATCTGGACTAGAATCTAAATCAAATTTAAGAGGAATCTGTCTTTGTTCTCCTGAATTAAGATCCCTTACCGTTACCATATTGGTAGACAATTCTGTTTCCCCAATAATAATTGTATGAGTAGATTTGATTGAATTTCCATACCTCATTTGACTTCGTACACTTCTGTCTATAGGACCAAGTACTGTAGGAATTGAATTATCTCTAAGCTTCAAAGACAAATATTTGCAACAAATTTCAGGAATTGGTGTATCGTCTGAGGCTTGGATAATTAGAACTTTCGTGGCTAAGGGATTTTTGGGAAAAAGATCAGCTTTGGATAAATTTTGTATTACTCTTTCAATCCCCATGCCAAATCCCACCCCAGGCATGTATTTGCCGCCGAGTTGGGAAATTAATCCATCATATCGTCCTCCACCGGCTAGCGTACTCATTCTACCTTCCGTTGGGGGTACTATTTCAAACACTGTTCTGGTGTAATAATCGAATCCCCTAACGAGTCGATTATCTACCTCAAAAGTTAGTCCAAAAATGCTTAGGTTTTCACATAATTTGTCCCAGTGTTGAGCACATGCTTTGCAAAGATTTTCAATGCTTTTTGGGGCTTGATCAATAATTTCTTGGCATTGGATGTTTTTACAATCCAATAAGCGCAAAGGATTGTTTTGAAACCTTCTTTGACAGTCCTTGCAAAGTGAGGAGATTTTATCGGAATAAAATGAAATTAGATTCTGCATATACTTCGGCCGGCAATTTGAATCTCCAATACTGTTCACTAGGAGGTTTAAATTTTGAAGGCCAAGGTTTTTGAGTAACTCCCATGCTGCTGAAATAATTTCAGCATCGGCCTCAGGGAGCTCATTCCCAAGTAATTCCATTCCGAATTGGTGGTGTTGCCTATATCTACCTGATTGAGGCCTTTCGTATCGGAATATTGGACAAATGTAAAATAACCTCAGTGGCAGTGGGGCATTATGCATACCATGTTCAATAAATGCCCTACAAACTGGTGCTGTTCCTTCGGGTCTAAGCGTAATTAATTCTCCTCCACGGTCCTCGAATGTATAGGTTTCTTTTTCCATCACGTCAGTTGATGTTCCTACAGCTCTCGAGAAAACATCATTGTTTTCGAACACAGGAGTGTCAATTTTGTCATACCCGTGGATTGAAGCAATCAATTCAGCTGATTCACGGAAGTAATTCCATTGAAATTGACTATCAGGAAGTATATCGTTTGTTCCTCTGGGAGCTTGAAGAGGCATAATTTTCTCCGTCCGGCAATTAAAAGTTATTTAATCCCTAGTTTCTTATTAAAGATTATAATTGAATATATCCTAAAACACATTGTTAACTGAGGGGTTTTATACTGTATTAGTCTCCTTGTAAGTATAAGTACCTACGCCTCCATAATAAACAGATTTGATAGATGCTCATACCCATTTTATACTCATTCGATTACCGGAAATAAGGAAATCCCATCAACTAGGCGCGCATAGAATTGCTCAAGTTAGGAAGTTGGCTCAATCGCAACAGTGCGGAGTGGGGCAGGCATCCCAATGATAAGGTTTGTAAAGGGATGTATTGTGGGCTTGCTATAGTGTATTATACAATCCGGACGTATAGGTGAAAAAATGACACAAAGCGCTCTTAGTGTATCTGAACGAATTGCAACTAGGGTTAAAAGTTATCTAAGTGAAGATGATTTGCCTAGGGTTTTAGAGGCTTGTGATTTCGCTATTAAGGCTCATCAAGGACAATTTAGAGAGTCAGGTGAAGAGTTCATTGAACATCCACTGTCTACGGCTGAATTTTTGGCCGACTTAAAATTAGATTCCACAACTCTGATAGCTGCTCTTTTACATGACACTATGGAGGATTGTGGAGTAACTTTTGACCAGATTAAGAATGGTTTTGGTAGTGAAGTTGCTGCATTGGTTGATGGGGTCACGAAATTAACCAAAGCAGAGATTATTTCTGAAGGGAGAGAGATTTCTTTAGAACCTGGATCTAAGGAAGATTTGACCCAAGCTGCCACGATTCGAAAAATGCTATTGGCAATGGCGAATGACGTTCGAATTGTTTTGATCAAATTAGCTGACCGACTTCATAATATGAAAACGCTTAAATCAATGTCTTCTGATAGACAGTTAACAAAAGCTAAAGAAACTTTAGATGTGTACGCTCCATTGGCACATCGACTGGGAATTTGGGAAATCAAGTGGCAATTAGAAGATTTAGCTTTTCAATATATAAATCCTGAAGAATATGTTCGTCTGTCAAAATGGTTGAATTCAACAAGGTCTGATAGAGAAGACTATGTTGAACGTGTACGAACAAAGGTTGAAAATATTTTAAATGAATCTGGTATTCAAGCTGAAGTCAGGGGTCGTCCAAAGCATATATATAGTCTGTCTAAGAAAATTCAAAATTATGCGACTCAGAACAAAACACTGAATGAAATATTTGATCTGTTCGCGTTAAGAATTTTGGTGGAAAATGATGATGATTGTTATTCTGCTTTAGGTCTGGTTCATAATGAATGGCACCAAATCCCTGGACAATTCGATGATTATATTTCGAACCCAAAAGATAATCTTTACAAATCTCTTCATACTACGATTTTATGTGAGGATGCAAATCCTGTAGAGATACAAATAAGAACGCACGAAATGGATCGGGTTGCTGAATATGGGGTTGCTGCGCATTGGTTGTACAAAGAAGGATCACTGAATGATGCTGATTTTTCTGGTAAGGTTTCTTGGCTTAGGCAGATGGTTGATTCGCAAAATGATATTGATGGAGATAGAGAGTTTGTTGAATCATTCAAAACAGACATTTTCGCTGATCAAGTGTTTGTTTACACCCCTAAAGGAGAATTGAAGGAATTTCCATTAGGTGCTACTCCATTGGATTTTGCATATAGGATTCACACTGATGTAGGACACAGTTGTATTGGAGCGAAAGTAAATAAGAAACTCGTGCCGTTAGACTTTGCTTTGACTAATGGTGATGTTGTGGAAATAATGACTAGTAAAACTGTCAAAGGCCCTAGTCTTGATTGGTTAAATTCAGACTCTCGTTACATTTTCACTACATCGGCCCGCGCTAAAATACGATTATGGTTCAATCGCCAAGAGAGACAAATAAATGTCCAACGTGGTAAGGAAATTTTTGCTAAGCAATCAAAACGATTGAGTGTTGAGATTAATGAAAATTTGCTAAAAGATGTTCTAAAGTATGATAGTTTAGAGGACTTTCATGCAGCATTAGGAAACGGCACTACTACAATTGGTCAAGTCATTAAGCGGTTAACTGCGTATGATGTTAGCGGTAATGACACTCAGATCAAACAAATTTCAGATGTGCAAGGATTTAATTCCGGTATTGAGGTTTTAGGCGTTGGGGATTTATTAACCCGAATTGCTCAATGTTGCTCCCCAATTAATGGTGATGAAATAATCGGATATATTACTCGAAATAGAGGAGTGACGGTACATAGAAATGATTGCAGTATGATCAAATTCGAGCAGGAAAAAGAAAGATTGATTTCTGTTGGGTGGGGGTTGCAGAAGACAGTTTATCCTGCACGGATAATTCTTGAGGCCGTTGATAGAGTAGGGTTGTTAAGTGATATCACTTCCCTAGTATCTGCTGAACGTGTTAATATTGGATACTGTGTTTCTGAAGAAGTAGGAGATAACAGTGTAGTGTCACTTACTGTTTATACGACAGGAATTGAACAACTAAATACGCTGTTTGTTAAATTAGAAGGAGTAAAAGGCGTTCTTAGTGTAAATAGATCTAACTAACTACGTTTCATACTACCAGGAGGTTTATATTGCCTAGTGCAAAATCAGTAAGAGTACAAAGTCGAAGACGAGACAGAAACTTGCCTTTACGTACTCGTGCCAAGACTTATGTGACCAAAGCTAGGAGTCTAATTCAGAGTGGTGAATTAGATGATGCAGAGAAGGCTGTACAACAGGCTGTTGTTGCTTTAGATAAGGCTGCCCAGAGAGGGGCGATCCATCGGAGAAATGCTGCCCGGCGTAAATCCAGGGTAATGGTTCAATTAGCTAAGGCAAAAGCAATATCTTTGGATTGAGCTAGTATAAAGTTCAATGACAGAGTTTTTGAAACTAAAATACATTATTAAAGTCAGGTTGTTCATATGCTTAAAATTAGATTAAGACGTACGGGTGCTAGGCACCAACCAAGTTATAGGGTAGTGGTTGCGGATTCACGTTCTGCTAGAGATGGTTCTTTTGTAGATTATCTAGGTCATTATAATCCCAGAACCGACCCTCCCACAGTTGAAATTGATTATGAAAAGGCTCAACGTTGGATTAGTAATGGGGCACAACCCACTGATGTTGTCAGCCGACTATTAAAAAACACCTCTGAAAATAAAGATTCGGATGAAACTGTTTCATGAAAGAGCTGATCGAATTTATTGCAAAATCTATTGCAGCTCAACCTGATATGGTTGTTGTTACTGAGGAAGAGGAAGAAGATCAAATCCGTCTAATTTTAGAGGTTGCCGATGAAGACAAAGGTAAAGTGATTGGTCGTGAGGGTAGGGTTGCACAATCTATGCGTACTTTGTTACGTGTTGTAGCTGTGAAACAAGGATTCCGGGTAACATTAGAGATTAAGTAACTTATGATTTTCGAATTCGGTTTTGCTTCTAATTATGGAAACTCCTGAAAATTTTAACTATATAGATGTTGGAATAGTACATGGTGCATATGGTGTGAAGGGTTTCATACGGGTTGAGTCGCTGAGTGATGTTCCTGAGAGATTTGAGATTGGGTCGAAGGTTTTTTTGGGAAACTTGCTGTCAGTCGTAGAAAATTTTTTTTGGCAAAAGGATTCATTGATACTTAAATTGGATTCTATCAATGATCGGGACGAGGCATTAAGTTATAAAGGAACGACATTAAGGATTGGGCTTGAACAGGTTGGTTTTTTGCCTGACGGCCAGTATTTTCATTTTCAGATTTTAGGAATGGATGTAAAATCAGAGAATGGGGATCCTCTGGGGGGGATTTCTGAGATATTAACTACAGGAACTAATGACGTCTATATTGTAAAAGGTTTAAATCCCAAAGAATTATTAATCCCTGCAATTCCTGAGGTCGTGTTATCTGTTGATGTGGACTCAAATCTGATGACAGTGCGTTTATTAGATGGTTTAATCAACTAGTTTTTAAGGAATGAATCTTTATGGATACTAAATACAAAATTTCTGCTCCGGTTGCTACAGGATTAGAAAATTTACGAAGACTGGATTTGAATTCTGAGACGTCGTTAAGAGATGATGTGTCTGATTTTATTCACTTCTCAGATGTTCTAACTAGCGCACATGCTCCTACGAGTTTGGATAATAATAGACTGAATATAGCAGCTACAGATGCTGAGTTTCGTAAGGCTAGCATGTCTGTTCTTTTTGATTATATAGATCGATGTGCTGAGTTTCCTAAGATTACTCAATTGAATGTTCATTATGCTCACAAGAGATGGATTTCAGAAGAACAAACTCTTGGTCAAATTGGTGACTATGAGATCCACATATCATCGATAAGGCAGCTTGGAGATTATGCCGCGAAAAACGATATCCAAATTGTTTTAGAAAATCAAAATTCACAATGGAAAGACAACAACATTTCTACTGACACTCTTTTTTCAGATGTAGATTGGGATAGTGAAAGTCGGGAAGCGTTCGGTATGGCCCCTGAAGAATGGATTCAAATGTGCCTAGATGCAGATCATGAGAATGTTCGATTGTGTCTGGATTCTAGTCATGTGTGTACATATTCTCACAGATTTCCAGAGTCAGAACGAGAGAATAAGGTGCTGAAGTTTTTGTCCCGTCCTGATTTGATAGATCATGTTCATTGGAGTGATAATTATCTATACGATAATCGAGGCAGATCGGATTCGCATTTGCCTGTTGGTAAAGGCTCGTTACCAATTGAATTGCATAAGGATATTAAGAAATTAGATGCGACTTTACTTCTTGAACATTTCTATACGATTGAGGATTTAGAGCAAGAACTAGATTGGATCAGCTCATTATGATTCAACAATATTGATTCCAATCTTTGAGAGATTTTCCTTAGTCTCTTTTACTTGAGGCCATGAGTTTTCATTATTAAAATTTGATTGATTGTTCCCAGGAGTACTACGCCCGTTTTGGAGGATCTCAAAAAATTTGTTTGAAAGTTCCTCTACAATTTCAGGATTTTCTACAAACAAATTTTTGTCTTCGTGTTCATCTGACGACAAATTGTATAGTTGAATAGGACCCTTCGATGAGGTGTCATTGTCCATTATTGATTCATAATCACTGCTTGTCCACTTCTCTCCATATTCATTAGAATATGTCGATTTATATTCTTCTTTTACTCCTGATCCTTCATGAATCAAAAGTTTCCATTTTTTGTTTCTTATACCAAAGAATCCAGATGCTGAGTGGTGGATTAAGTATTGGCGTTCAAAGTCATCGACTGAATTGTCAAATAAAACTGATGAGAAATCATAAGAATCTTCAGCTACGGTTTCAGGGTATATTTGATTTGTGATTTTTGTGATTGTAGCGAATATGTCAACAAGACTAATCATTGCATTTGATTCTTGCTTAGGAGGAATCCTTTTTGGCCATTGCGCTAAGAATGGGACTCTGTGACCACCTTCCCAATTGTCTCTTTTACAACCTCTAAATTGAGCCGCACTAAAGTGACCGATCTCTTTTTTTCTTAAATGCATAAAACGTTCTGGTCCATTATCACTGGTGAAAATTATTAAAGTGTCGTCATATTTGTCGGATCGTTTTACTGCATTTATTATTTCTCCTACAACGTTATCAACTTCGAGGACAAAATCTAGATATTGGTCATTTGTCCCTGATTTTCCGACAAAACTTTTGCTTGGACTAACAGGTGTATGAGGAGCAGTTAATGCGAGATAAAGAAATGCTGGGGTCTCTTCACTAAATTTAGTATCAATTACTTCGACTGCTTTTTGGGAAAGATCCCTCAATACTTTGTCTGGTCTCATTTTGTCATCCACTGGACCAGGTCTCCCTTCGAACTGTTTTGTATCATCTTGAGTAATGGATAAACCATCAATGTTAGCTGCATATCCTTCAAAATCTGTATTGATTGGGATTGCAACTGCTGTATCATTTTCAAGATATACGTACGGAGCCATATCTAGAGATGCAGGGATTCCAAAAAAGTAGTCGAAGCCATTTTGTGTTGGTCCTCCGTGAATCGGGGCAGTAAAATCTATACCCGGATCAACTGAGGTTTCATTTATAGGTCCACCTTCGCTAATATATTTTCCTGAGGTTGTTTTCCAATCTAATCCTAAATGCCATTTTCCAACCATTGCAGTGAAATAACCTGCTGAGTTTAATATGTGTGGCAATGTAAGTCTGTCATTTTCAATTAGTGGTTGGCTGTATCCCCAATTGACCCCACTTTTTAGTGAACTTCGGAAATTGTATCTCCCAGTTAATAGACTGTATCTAGAAGGAGTACATACTGCTGAAGAAGTATGTGTGTCATTAAATGACATACCGTTTTCAAATATTTGGTCGATATTTTTCGTTTGAATTTTCGAATTTGGATTTAATGAACTCACATCTCCATATCCTAAATCGTCACACAAAATTAAAATAATGTTTGGATTCATAATGTCACCTAAAGTAAAAACTTAAATCTGCTTATTTATACCATACAAGAATTCAAAAAATCTTATCCAATTCTCCCCATGGAATGTTAAAATTGTATGTATAAATCATAAATATAATTTGGGTGATTAAATTCAATGAGGAAAAAATTAATGTGGGGATCAGTTTCTAGTATTGTTTCGTCAAAATATGGACGAATTTTTTCGATTATTGCGTGGTTGTTTCTTCCAATCATGTTGTTTCTTTCTACCCCGTCATTAACTGAAATTTCAAGTAGTAGTCAAGAGGATTTTTTGCCTGTAGGGGTTGAATCTACCAAGGCGATAGAAATTCAAGAACTACATTTTCCATCTCAAGGGATCCCGGGGATTTTAATATATAAAAATGTTGACGGGTTTTCTGCGGATGACTTTAAAAACATCGAACAAGAATTTTTGTGGCTTCAAGAAAGAAGTAAAGAAAGCGAAGTGCTTGGGGAAGTCAATTCAATATTCAATAATCCTGGCCTTAGAGCTAATTTAGTTTCTGCCGATAACACTACAATGATGGTTTTCTTCACTTTGCTTTCTAATGAAGAAGTGGAGATTGAAGAAGTCCAATCTGAAGTGCGGTTGATTAGGAAGCAACTCATCCAACAGCGAAGTGATGATGTTGAAGTTTGGTTAACAGGTGCTGCAGGAGTTTTAGAAGATGCGGTTTCTGTTTTTCAGTCTATTGATACTACAATTACATTGTTTACGGTGATACTTGTTCTAACTATATTGCTAGTTATTTATAGAGCACCAATTTTAGCAATACTGCCCGTACTCTCTGCGGGGTTTGCATATCTAGCTGCTAGTGCAATTGTTTCATTGTTAGCAAAAAATGCAGGTCTGGTTGTTAATGCTCAAGCTACATCGATCATGGTCGTCCTGATATTTGGAGCAGGAACCGATTATATGTTGTTTATATCTTCTAGGTTTAAAGAGTATCTCCGATCTGGCTCAGGAAGTATTGAGGGCATTTCTGAAACAATGAATCGAATCGGTCCAGCAATTTTTTCATCTGCGGTGACAACAATTTTAGCTATGTTAGCTCTATTACTTGCTACTTCAAGATCTTTTCAGGTTTTGGGTCCTATATTAGCTTTGGGTATGACATTTGCTATCCTTAGTGGACTCACATTCATTCCTGCAGTTCTCAGCTTGTTAGGAAAAAAAGCTTATTGGCCCACGAAAATCGATAAACTAAATTCTCTACAACACGTTCCAGGAGTTTCAGAAAGATTTTGGGGGAAAGTTGCAAGCGTGGTTTCTGCAAGGCCATTTTTTACAATGACTGTCTCTGTTGTCTTGTTATTGTTCATGTCTTTGGGGACTCTAACGTTGAAACCTTCGTTCGATTTGAGAGCCAGCTTACCAGATCAATCTGAATCAGTAAGTGGTTTTGAAGTCCTGCAAGATTCGTTCCCTTCTGGAAATGTTTACCCAACTTCAGTATTTGTAATTTTAAATGATGATATTTTTGACAATTTAAAATTGATAGAAGAGATTTCCACAAAACTTACAACCGTAGATACAGTCGTAAGGGTTTCTGGTCCTTCGCGCCCATTTGGCTCTAAACTTCAAATCCCTATAGATGTTTATTATGAATCATTTCAGGATTTACCAGAAGAATTACAAGAATCAATCCCGATTGTAGGGTCTAAAGAATTAAGGAATCTTGGGACCTCAGAAAAATTTGATTCTGCAGAGTTATCTTTGATTGCATCATATGCTACCACCTTTGATTTGATCTCTAAATCTGGGAATGTTGCTAGGTTAGAGGTGGTATTTCAAGGTGATCCGGGTTCATTGGAGGTTTTGGAGAGAATACCGGAATTAAGAGCCAAAATTCTATCAATTGAGAATGAATTCATTGAAGAGGTACTTGTTGGTGGAAGCACTGCGATTCAATATGATACTAAAGTAGCAAATGAGAGAGATATCAAATTAATTGCTCCAATAGTTTTATTGGTGATTTTCATTGTATTAGTGATTTTGGTAAGAGCTTTGATAGCTCCGTTATATCTTTTGGGCAGTGTAGTGTTAAGTTTTTTGGGAAGTTTGGGTATATCAACTTTGATTTTCCAAAATATTCTAGGACATGATGGGATTGGTAGCGGAGTTCCTATATACATGTTTTTGTTTTTGGTTGCTTTGGGAGTGGATTACAACATATATATTATTTCAAGAGTTAAGGAGGAATCACAGACCTATGGGATAAAGGAAGGTACCAGAATTGCTGTATCCAGTACAGGAGGAGTAATTACTTCTGCAGGAATAATATTGGCCGCCACATTTGGAGCACTTGCAATTTTACCACTAAGAGATCTTTTACAATTAGGATTTGTAGTTTCTTTTGGAGTATTACTCGACACATTTTTTGTTAGGGGATTCATGGTTCCATCATTGGTCATGCTGTGCGGGAAATGGAGCTGGTGGCCATTCAATAAAAAAATACCGAATCTTCCGATTTCTAAAGGGTAGATAATTGAGAATACTAATTGTTGGAGCAACAGGCTTTATAGGTCGCGCATTTGTATCTTCATGTCTAGGAAAAGATTACCAAATTGTTGCATTGGTTAGGAATAAAAACCGTGCCAAGAATTTATTAGGTAAGAATGTATCCTTTGTAGACATTAATGATTCAGTTGAAATTTTGAGAGAACAACTAGAAGAATGTGATGTAGTTGTTAATTTGTCTGGGAAGCAGCTTGCAGGAGTGCGATGGACACCAGGCAAAAAACGGGAATTTGATAGTAGTAGAGTTGATGTTACAAATAAGATTTCTAATCTGATTCGAAGTTGTGAAAATCCGCCGAAAGTATTTATTTCAGCAAGTGCAGTTGGAGTTTATGGGAACAGATCAACCGAGAAACTTGTTGAAAATAGTACTTTGGGGAGTGACTATCTGTCACAAATGTGTCTTAATTGGGAAACTTCAGCTCTTGATGCTGAACAAGCAGGAACAAGAGTTTGTTTGTTAAGATTTGGTGTGGTTATTGGACGAGAGGGCGGTATTTTAAAGCAGATAATGCCTGGCTTCAGTTTAGGGATCGGGAATTATATTGGAAGTGGTACCCAATTTGTTCCGTGGGTGCATATTTCTGATGTGGTGAATGTCATTCATAAGTGTATTAACGATTCAGGTTTGTCTGGTCCAATAAACGTTACGGCACCTAATCCAGCGACCTCTAAAGATTTTGCCCGTAAACTTGCTAATCTGACAAATGCTAAAGTTGTTTTACCCATTCCGAGTATCTTGCTTCGATTAGTTTTTGGAGAAGGTGAAAAAGTTTTAACAAATAGTCAAAATGCTTTTCCTGAGAAATTAATCCAAAAATCTTTTGAATTTCAATTTACAGATTTAGAAAGCTGTCTTGTTGCAGAAGTGATTATTGATTCTGTTTCTATCGTTAAAATTTCTTCAAGGGGAAATAGTGAATATTTAACGGAATTCTCTAATCCGACCAATATCACTCCTCAATATGAATTGAAATCAAAAGTTGAGATTTCTTCAGATGTTGCTACCGCGTTTAATTTTTTTTCTGATGCTACAAATTTATCTTTAACTACGCCAACTTGGATGAATTTCGAAATTATTTCTTCCCCTGATACGGTTGAATTAGGCTCTAGTATGAAATATAGGATTAGTTTGGGATTCTTAAAATTGAATTGGACTACTGTAATTTTAAAATGGGATCCCTCTAATTCATTTGTTGATTGGCAGCAGAAAGGTCCTTATAAATTGTGGATACATTCTCATCAGATTTTGGAACAAAGTTCTTCGCAATCACTAATGATAGATCGGGTTTATTATTCTATGCCTTTTGGGTTTTTAGGAAGGATTGTGCATGAATGGTTTGTGAAGGATTTATTAAAGAGGATTTTTTCTTACAGACTTAAGACAATTCAATTAATAAACAGCTAATTATAATCGAGTGGAATAGCTATTTACATCTATCCCAAGGATTATTATAATTCATGCATGATTAATAGAATTAAATTTTTCTTACCAATTGTGCTGGGAGTAGCCTTAATATTTGCTTGCGGCGGAAGTTCGGATAGTACTAAGTCTGAATCTGCTTCTGCTACTACTTCTGAAGTTCCAGTAGAGAAACCGCCTGAACCAACACAAGCCCCTGATCCGACTGCCACTTCGGTACCAGTTGTTGAAAAGGAAGTTAAGAAAGAAGAGCCTAAGGTTCAGAAGTCTGCGGAAAAACCCGTGAAAGCACCTTCTGCCGCTGCTCCTAAGGAAGTTAAAAAACCGACAGCAGTCCCTCCAACGGCCGTGCCTCCAACACCCGTGCCTCCGACACCCGTACCTCCAACACCCGTACCTGTGAAAGTGACGGTTGTGGATGATTACGGATTCCTGATTGATCTGGATTCGGAATCTGATGTTCAAAGTGCTGGTGATAGTAGTTCAGGTACACTATCCGCCGAATTGGAAGGTGCCAAAGCGGTTTTATTGTGGTTACCTGATTCTCAAATTACAAAAGAAGTATTAATGCAGTTCACTTATGGACAATTGACTGGAGCAGAGCCTGATTTGGTTTTCACTCCAATAGCTCAAGATGTAGTTACAGTTGATGAGCAAGATGGATTGCTTGGAGGATTTGCTTCTGCAACTTCCACGGGGCAGATTGTGGGGGGTGGATTAATTGGAACTTGGAGTTGTGCAGATTCTGGTACTGTCTTTGCATTGACAGTTGTGGGTGAAGATGCAACAACTCTTCAGATTAGATTTCAAAGACTTACTTCAAATTTCAGCTGTTCCCAGTAATTACATGATTTTATAGAGGTTTATATTCTTAAGAGGTGTTTGATATGAAAAAAACCTTGTCGATGGCAACTTTCTTAATAGCATTTCTTTTCGTGTTCAGTATTGCTGCGACACCTGTGTTTGCTCAAAACCCGCCACCAAGACCTCCTTCGGGTGGTGGTAACAAGGCTCCTAAGCCTCCTAAGCCTAAGCCTCCTAAGAGTGCTCCCGCACCTAAATCTAATAGTGCTCCCAAGAGTGCTCCTGCACCTAAACCTAGTAGTGCTCCCAAGAGTGCCCCAAAACCTTCTGGAGGTTCTTCAGGTGGTAACCAGGCACCTAAACCTAGTAGTGCCCCTAAACCATCAGGTGGTAATCAGGCACCAACAGGCGGTAGTGCCCCTAAACCATCAGGTGGTAATCAGGCACCAACAGGCGGTAGTGCCCC
>CAZWTJ010000029.1:0-19584 GCA_964637555.1 uncultured Dehalococcoidia bacterium
CTTTTATCTAAAGTACAAACGATTAACGATGTAAAAGTTTTAGCAACTCTAGTTGAATCTTCTGATAATGATTCTATGAGAGAGATCGGTGATTGGCTTAGAGACAAAATGATTAGTGGAATATTAATTCTCGGGGCAGTAATTAACGATCGACCTTTATTACTTGTTATGGTTACGCAAGATTTGGTTGACAATGGAATCAATGCTAAAGAAATTATTGGAATGGTTACTAAAACCATCCAAGGGGGAGGTGGGGGAAGTCCAAAAGTTGCTCAAGCTGGAGGGCGGGATTCTTCTAAAATTGAGCAAGCGATTTCTCAATCGCTTGACTACGTTAGGAGTATTCTTGAGTGAGAACATTAGGTATTGATTTTGGGGAAAAGCGAATTGGATTAGCCATTTCAGATCCTCTGGGGATTTTGGCTACTCCTATAGAAACATTGGAGTCTTCCGAGATCGATTTGGTAGTTTCAAGATTGGCTGAAATAATTTCTGAGCATTCAGTCAGTCAAATAGTCGTTGGGATACCCTGGAATTTGTCAGGGAAATCAAGCCCTCAAACCAAGAAGACTTTTGATTTTATATCTTTTATTTCTGGGAATTTTGAAATCCCTATAAAACAAATTGACGAAAGATTTACTTCTGTTCAAGCGAAGAAGAAATTGCGTGTAGAGGACAAGAGATCACGTAAGAAACAGAAGAAACTCCCCAAAGGATCGATTGATTCAGCATCTGCTGCGATTATTCTACAGACATATCTTGATGGTAGATAATATCGATTTTGTGAAGTGAATCTAGAATAAAAAATCCCACCACTGTTTTACTAAACCGACTGCGGTATATTTATCTAGCCATTTTCCCCCGTGAAGAACATATTCTTGAAATTCTTTGATTACTAGAAGGAATGAAATTAGTAGGATATGTTTTTTTAATGTGAGTTCATGTTGATGAAAATAATGTTGGTAGAAAGCGATAGCTATAAACCAAAATTCGAATACATTTGGGAAGGCGAGTAAAATCCATCGGTTGCCAATGATTTCAAAGATTATTACTCCTACAATCCTGAAACAAAACAAAATTATGGAAATATTTCTTAATTGTGGACTCCATCTGAGGGTCACCCACAGGAAAGTCGCCATATAGGTCAAGTCAAGCCATTTATCAAGGGATTGATAATTCCTTACACCACCCATGTCTAACAGGTTCATCATAAATAAATCTGAGAGATCAATTGCTACTGCAAGTAAAGAGCCTGCAAGTGCCCATCTCAATACAAGCAAAGCACCAGCAATACGAACAGTGGATATGATTAATTCCTCAGTTGTCATTGTTCGCGTTTCCGAAATGAATTAAAATGTTTTGCAAAAATTCTGAAAAAGTGACTAAATTTGTTAATGTATTGAAATCCTACGGATCCTTAGAATTATAATTTTACAATCATTTGAATTTGATCTGTACTTGAGGGGTCTGAAAGGGTTGTGAAAGCATCCTGTAAGCTGTCTAATGGTATGAATGAAGATTCGTTTATTAGGGGTGAGACATTAATTTTTCCAGTCCTAACTAATTCTAGCCCAATTCTCCAGTCTAATGGCTTTGCACCAAATACGGTAATTAGTTCAATTTCCCTAGCCTGCCAATTTACTGGCATTATAGAAACTGGTGCCCAAGGAATTGCAACTAAAACAACTTGTCCACCCCGAGTTGCTGAATCTAATGCTTGATCGATTGTTGGTTTTGCAGCAGCACATTCAAACACAATGTCTGCACCATTCCCATCCGTTAAATCCATTAAACTATCATCAAGATTTTCTGCCCCCGGATTTATTACGTGATCCGCTCCAACTTCGTGAGCAGCTTTTCTTCGAGATGGATTTAATTCAGAAACAATTACATTTTTGGCACCGGCGGCTTTTGCGGTTTGGATACAAAATAAACCAATTGGACCTGCACCGATTACAAGTACATTGTCACCTAACCTAAGGTTGGATTTCCTAACAGCATGAACTGCTACAGATATTGGTTCAGCCAGAGAAGCTTCTTCATCTGATACCTCATTAGGTATTTCTAGAGCTGCCCATTCTTCCATCAACATGTATTCTGCATATGCTCTAATTTCAACTTTTGTCATACCTTGAGTTCGGTAGTTGAACCGTGGGCCACGGACTAAGTTCGTATCTAGTTCAGGTGGGGGCTCCCCACCTCCAGTTACCCTATCTCCAATCTGCCATTTTGAGACATTTGAGCCGATAGAGTGTACTTCACCGTAAAACTCATGCCCTAATACATGACCTGGAGCAACCGCATCAAACTGCCATCCGTGCACATCGCTCCCACAAATGGCCGAATATTTAACACGGACAACTATTTGATTAGGACCTGGATTAGGAGTAGGAATTTCCTCGGTCTGAATTAAAGAATTTCCTTTATATACACCTGCACGCATATGTCTCTCCTTACGGTTGGCAGGGGGAAATGCTTATTCGACGCCTTCATTTTTTAGGTGGTCGATAGCCATCCCGACTGTAGTGATTTCTTCTGCGGCTTCATCACTTATTTCTACATCAAATTCTTCTTCGAAGCCCATAATTAGTTCTACAAGATCTAAAGAATCTGCGTTTAAGTCTTCGGTAAAAGAAGCATCTGAAACCACGTCAGATTCTTCAACTTTCAGTTTATCCACTACTACAGATATAACTCTTTCTTCTAAAGATGCCATTTTATTCCTCCAGTTGTTTTAGAAATTTCAAGATTTATTTAAATATTGCTCCAAGTACACCATTTACAAATTTTGATGAACTCTCAGATCCAAAAAAGTTTGCTAATTCTACCGCTTCGTTTATTGAAGCTCCTATTGGTGTTTTGTTGTAAATCATTATCTCATAAATAGCAATACGAAGTATGTTTTTATCAATCACAGATATTTGATCCATAGGCCAGTCGGTAGCGCTTTTAGATATTTCTACATCTATAACTTCTAAATTGTTTCGAACTCCATTAATTATAATTTGTGCGAAATCACTTAAATTGTGATGATTCCAATCGGTTTGTTTAAAATTCTCAATAGTAATTTTGGGGTCATGATTTACTATATCAACTTCAAATAGAATCAATAGTGCTTGTATTCTAGATACATGAAAATTATATTGCCAGTTCGTACCAAGAGAAATACTTTTTTTAGGGGTTTTTATGTTCATTACTATCCAAAATAAAATAAATTAATTTGTTAACTAGTTAGTTCCTGGATAGAATCTGGATCATTGATACTAAGGGTAGTAACGTTCTGCCCGAAACGTTTCATCATTCCTGATAGTGCTCTTCCAGGTCCGATTTCAATAAATTTTGTTATGCCCTCAGTGACCATGTAATCCATAGATTTGCTCCATTGAACGCAGGTGGAGATCTGGGAGATTAATTCTCGTTTGATATTCTCACCATTTGTAAGTGGTTCCGCATTACAATTTGCGATTATTGGGACTAAAGGGTCATGAAAATCGAGATTTGAAATTGTTTCGATTAACCCCTCCTTTGCGGGTTCCATTAGTCCAGAATGGAATGCTCCGCCTACTTTGAGGGGAATAGCTCTTTTCGCTCCTCTAGCTTTTGCAAGGTCTATTGCCCTTGCGATAGACATGTTTTCTCCGCTAATGACAATTTGATCAGGCATATTGATATTAGATATATATGCTCCTGTTTGAATCACAATTTCTGTCAAGCTACTCTCGTCTAATCCTATGATAGCTGCCATGGTCCCTGGGTTTTCTTCGCAAGCTTGTTGCATCAGTTCGCCTCGTTTTAGGACTAACTTTAGAGTATCACCGATATTTAAAACTCCAGCTGCAGATAGTGCAGTGTATTCACCTAAGCTATGCCCGGCCATCAAATGAGCATTTGGCATATTTTCTGAGCCTAATAGTTCTTCCATCGCTTTCATACAGGCAATACTGGTAGCAGTAATGCCTGGTTGTGTATTCATAGTTTGTTTCAGTTCCTCTTCAGGCCCTTCGAAAATTACTTTGCTTAGTTTTCGTCCTAGAGCTTCATCAGCTTGCTTAAATACATCTTGTGCTGCAGCAGAAGCTTTGAAAATTTCTAATCCCATTCCTACTTTTTGAGCTCCCTGTCCAGGGAACAAAAAAGCTGTTTTGGGCTCTTTGTAATCTTTGGTCATTCCAATAGTCATTTTGTAACCTTTAAAATATTTTACGAATTTTTAGATATCTGTTGCTTTTGCCATTCAATTAGCCCATCCCATTTTGATTCAATGTTGCTATTTTCACAGACACAATTGGTGATGTTTTTATTTTTCCCACATTGGTCGCATATTCCCAGACAAGCAGTATTACAAATTGGTTTCATAGGTGTGCTGGTAAGAGAGTATTGCGTAATTGCATCCGAAAGGTCTAGTTGAAGTTTGGTGTTAATTTTGAAATTTTCGTCATTTTCAGCAGTTTTTGACTCGGTTTCTTCAAAACTTGTCTTGTTAGCCTCTATGTACTCTTCTTCAACTCGCAAATCAATTTGCTGATTAAATCCAGCGAGACATCTGCTACATTCAAATGGAATCAATGTTTTAAAAATTGCACTTATCCATATACCTCGATCGGTTCGAACCATATCGATTGTTCCAGTTAGATCTGGGTTTTTAGATTTCTTGTTGCTAGAATGGTTCCGAGTAATTGTTATGTAATCACTCGTACCGACTGGCTTGCTTATAAGATTGGCAACTTCAAAAATCATTTAAAAATCTTTTTGCAAAATTTGACCGCTCGAGGGATTCTATTTCGAATATTCGGTGATTGTCAATTATAAAATCATCTAAACTTAGGAAAAACTAGGAATTGTAACAATGGGATCATATGATGTAATTGTAATTGGTGCAGGCAATGCTGGTCTAAGTGCTGCTATTGCTGCTTCTGAATTAGGGGCGAAAACGTTGGTGCTTGAACGGGCTCCAGTTCATTTAAGAGGAGGGAACTCGTATTTCACAGGAGGACTTTTTAGATTTGCATATAATGGAATAGATGATATCCGTTCACTAATTTCTGAGATGTCAGATAAGGAATCTGAGAATGTAGATGTAGGATCATATCCCAAAAACAAATTTTATGAAGATGTAATGAGAGTAACTGAAGGATTGGCTGATCCTCAGTTAGTAGAAATTTTGACATCAAATTCTTTTTCTACAATGGAATGGTTAGCTTCCCATAGAATACCCTGGATTTTAGCTTATGGAAGGCAGGCGTTCGAAGACTCGGGCAAGATGAAATTTTGGGGAGGATTGATTCTGGAAGCTGTTGGTGCAGGCAAAGGTCTCTCGGATTCTCAGTTTTCCGCATTAGATAAATTGGGTGTGGAAGTTATGTATGATTCTCGAGCAATATCATTGTTGATAGATCAAAACTCAAAAGTCGAAGGTGTCAAAGTTCGACGCTCAAAACAAATGATTGAAATTAATGCTTCATCGGTGGTACTAGCTTCGGGTGGTTTCGAATCTAATCCTGAGATGAGGACACGCTATTTGGGACCAGGTTGGGAATTAGCTAAAGTCCGTGGAACTCAATTTAATACTGGAGATGGTATACAAATGGCGTTGGATGTGGGAGCGCAATCATTTGGTCATTGGAGCGGATGCCACTCAGTTCAATGGGATTTTAACTCCCCTAATTTTGGAGATAGGAATATTGCAGATTTATTTCAAAAACATTCTTATCCTTTTGGAATATTAGTAAATATTTTGGGAAAAAGGTTTTTAGATGAAGGAGCCGATTTTAGAAATTATACGTATGCAAAATATGGTAGAGAAGTTTTGCATCAACCACAAAGGATTGCCTTTCAGATTTTTGATGAAAAAACTAAACATTTGCTTCGCGATGAATATAATATCCCTCAAGTCTCAAAAGTGACTGCTTCCAGTATTGAAGAACTGGGTGAAGGAATTGGTGTTGACCCTGTAGTGCTCGGTAAAACAGTGTCTGATTTTAATAATTCAATTGTTGATGGAGAGTTCAATCCAACTCTGTTAGATCAAAAATGTACTCAAGGTATTTTCCCTCCTAAATCCAATTGGGCTCAACCAATTGATACTCCTCCATATTCAGCATTTGCTGTTACATGTGGGATTACATTCACTTTTGGGGGATTGCGGATAAATTCCAATGCTCAGGTTTTGGAAAATGATGATTATCCCATTGAAGGATTGTATGCGGCAGGAGAGCTGGTAGGGGGACTTTTTTACAATAATTACCCTGGTGGTGCTGGATTAATGGCTGGATCAGTATTTGGGAGGTTGGCTGGTGAATCTGCTGCCAATAACGCATTGATCGGGAAGTTATAATATTTGTAGCCTTTATGCTACTCTATAGATCGCTGTTAATTTATAGTTAGGATTTTGATGGAATACCAAGTTTTTCTAGATGCTGACGATACTTACGTAGGTGATTTTTCCGATCCGGAATCATTGCCAGAGGGGGAGATGTTGCCTCTTACAATAGGCGGTGTGGAAAAGATATATGTAATTATTCGTACCCGCTCTAGGATGTCTATTCAAAACGGGAAAATGTACGATGGGGCATTGTGGGTCAAGCAGTGGGATTAGTTCGATTTAAAGTATACGGAGATTTCAATGATATTTGGAGATAATGATTTTCAATTTCAGGTTGATACTAATTGGGGGGATCTTCCTGAAGGGTTTGAATTTCACCAAGTTGCTGGTGTAGCGGTAAATTCTGATGATCAAGTTTATTTATTTAATCGGAGTAGTCATCAAATAATGGTTTTTGCAAGGAATGGTGATTTTATTCGTACGTGGGATCAAGAATTTGCTGGTCCTCATGGAATGTTGATAGGCGACGATGGCCATTTATATTTTGTTGATAGAGATGACCATGCTATTTATAAATATAATCAAAATCAAGAATTGCTTTTGACACTGGGGGTTGTTGGGACTCCTTCTGCAACAGGATATTCATCTGACCAAGAAGGGTTTTTAGTTAAAAATGCTGCGGGGCCATTTAATTTGCCTACTGGTATTGCAGTTAATTCTGATGGGGAAATGTTCATTTCCGATGGATATGGCAATTGTAGGGTTCACAAATATTCTCCTAGTGGATTGCTACTTACATCATGGGGTGAGCCAGGAACGAAAAACCCATTACAATTTAACTTGCCTCATGGGATTACTATTGATTCAAAAGATAGAGTACTAGTTTGTGATCGAGAAAATCATAGAATTCAAATTTTTGATCAAAATGGTGAATTTGAAACGATGTGGTCTGGATTCCGTCAACCCACTGATATTGCAGAGGGTCCAGGAGGAGAATTTTATATATCTGAATTGCAACATAGATTGACAATTGTTGATGCGAAAGGAAAGATTCTAACTCAGTGGGGCGGTGAAAGCAGCCGAGATGTTGGGATGTTTGTTGCTCCGCATTCTGTTGCTGTAGATTCATTCGGTGATATTTATGTTGGCGAAGTCTTGGAAGGTAAGAGAATTCAAAAATTTATTAGAGAAAGATAAGATAAATATTTTATTAGAGGGGATGATATGAGAGGCGATATCGCAGTTGCTAAAATTCTAAAAGCAGAGGGTTTGGAATGGATTAGTTGTTTTCCAAATCAAACATTGATTGATGCAGCAGCATCTGTAGGGATACGACCGATTATTTGCAGGCAAGAAAGAGCTGGCGTAAACATGGCCGATGGGTACAGTCGTATTACCAACGGAAAAAAAATTGGAGTCTTTACGATGCAAAGAGGTCCGGGTGCCGAGAATGCGTTTGGAGGAGTAGCTCAGGCATATGCTGATTCAGTGCCAATACTATTGATTCCTGGTGGTTCCCCGAATGACCAAATCGGAATTCATCCCAACTTTGATTCTTTTGAACATTATGGTGGCATTACAAAGTATCTGGGTCATATCAATCAAGGTCAGAGAATTCCAGAAATGATGCGGATGGCATATACAAATTTAAAGCATGGGAGATTAGGTCCAGTAATGTTGGAACTTCCTTTGGATGTGGCAAATGGGGAGGTTTCTGAAGAATCTATGCAATATCAGCCTGTGAAAGTTCATAAGTCTGCCGCAAGTGAAGATGACGTAAGAGAATTAGTTACTGCTATTTTATCTTCTAATTCTCCTTTGATTCATGCCGGGCAGGGGGTTTTATATGCAGAAGCAACTGATGCTTTAACTGAATTTGCTGAATTTACAAATATTCCTGTAATGACAACATTGAATGGAAAAAGTGCTTTCCCTGAAGATCATCCATTAGCTCTTGGGACTGGTGGGAACTCAGAAACCAAAATGGTAGGTCACTTTGTCTCCAAAGCCGATTTAATTATTGGGATAGGTTCTTCACTCACTGATTCAACTTTTGCTACTTCTTTACCTCATGGAATTACTTATGCTCAATCAGTTAATTGCGCAGAGGATCTCAACAAAAATCATAGTGTTTCGTTTGGGGCAATTGGGGATGCAAAAATTGTTTTAATTCAAATGCTTGAAGAGGCAAAACGACAATTGGGTGAAAATGGACGGGATGATTCGAATGGGGTCAGGCAAGAGATTCAAAAAGTAAAACAAGAATTTTTGGAGGAATGGTCTCATCGGATAAATTCTGATGAAACACCCATAAATCCTTATCGTGTCATGAAGGAGCTCAGCGGATCACTAGATTTAAGGAATTCTATTGTCACTCATGACAGTGGATATCCAAGAGATCAATTTGCTCCGTTCTGGCCTGCATTAGAACCTAGGTCATATATTGGTTGGGGCAAATCCACTCAATTGGGCTATGGACTTGGTTTGGCACTAGGAGCGAAAATCGCTGCACCGGATAAACAGGTGGTCAATGTTATGGGGGATGCAGCATTTGGGATGTCTGGTCTTGATATTGAAACTGCCGTACGAGCTGAAATCCCAATATTAACTGTTGTATTAAATAATGGAGTTATGACAAATTATAGCCATCATATGCCTATTGCTACTGAACAATGGGAGAGTAATGCCTTGGGAGGTGATTATAGGGACGTTGCCTTGGCATTAGGTGCCTACGCGGAACGAGTAGAATCTGCTGATGAAATCAAGCTTGCAGTTGATCGTGCCCTAAAAGCGAATAATGAGGGGCAACCTGCACTCCTTGAGATTATGGTTAAGGAAGAACCATTTACTCCCAAATACTATTCTGCTGATTCTTATTAATGGGATTGAAAATTTTAATCAGTTTGAATTAACTCGTCCCTTAGGAGCATCAGGGGTCAGCAAATATTTTTTCACATCTTCTCGGAATTTAACCTCTGAGTCATCTTCTGGAGCATAGCCAAGTTTTTCACGGGCGTTTGATAATGACCAAAATGCCCGAGTATTGTTACTTATTCCATAAACTACTTGCCATGGGATTCCATGTTCATTTTCGATGTTTTCTGCTTCGATCGCTTTCATAAATAATTGTGTAATGTCACGTGGACTAATATAGGCGCCTAAATCTCTTTTGAATAAATCTAAGTCAGGCAAATAGTTTTCTATTTTTAAAGGTCTGGGTGCCCCAATTCGTACAAAAACAGTTTCAAGTTGTTGATTCCCTGAAGAAGATAAGGAAGTATGTTTTTCTTTTCCAGAACTGTCTCTAAAACCCCATTCACCTCCGCAAGAAAATAAGAAACCTAGATGCTCGTATGATGCCTTTGCCCACCCATAGAAATTATCCGATAAAGGTATTCTACTTGTTTCTAACACCTCCATTTTGCGTTCATGAATTAGGAAATGTTCGTAAAAGTCGGCAGCATGGTTTGAACTTGCTACAACTACTCTTGGCACCTTATTGTCGTAGGCAGTTCGCAGGATATTGTAAACCATTTGTACATTTTCACGTTCTGAAAAATAATGATCTAGTGGATTCCCATTTCTTGCTTTATGTCCCAGGTGAATAATGCCATCAAGGTCATGAAACAGATCAGAATATTTTGAGCGATCTTCGTCAATAAAATCAGCTATTTCGACACCCTCAACGCTATTTCCTTGTCGATCCTTCGAGGTTATATCTCTTAGAACCAAATCATATTTTTCACGGAATGTTGGAAGGATTTGGCTTGCGATGTATCCAGCAGCTCCGGTAATTAGAATTTTCTTTTTGTGTGTAGTCATCTTGTCTCCTTGATTGATTTAAAAGTTAAGTAGACTTTTCTTCATTTTAATGTGTAGTATTCCGGCTTCTTCGAATTCTTTTCCATAAGCAACATATTCGTTAGATTCATAGAAATTTTGTGCATGGATCTGGGCATGTAATTGTACTTCCACACATCCTATCCCTATAGCTTTTGTTTCTAGCAAATTAAGAATTCTGGTTCCTAATCTTTCTCTTCGATATTCAGGCATTACTGCCATGCGTCCTATTATTGCAATCGGATCCTGATTTCTAAAAACTCGCCCTGTAGCGATGACTAATTTTTGATGTATTGCGATTGCATGATGTGCATAAAAATCATATTTGTCAATTTCTTCTTCGATTGGCACAGATTGTTCTTTTACAAAAACTTTTATCCTTAGATTTTTCAGGAGCGAAAATTCTTGCTGGGTTTCAGCAAATTTGAAATTGCATGAAGTGTTAAAATGATGAGAATTTGAGTTAAGTTGGTTCATAATAAATTATAGAGTAATTTGGAGTTTTAAAAGATGAACGTTATTAATGCTAAACAGATTGAAGAGTTATCGAAAATCGATACTGCGACTATAGCTAATGCAGTGGAACCTTTCAACTTCCGAAGTAATACTGAAGGGTTTATGGGAATGGACGTGAGTTGTATGTTCCCAGATTTAGGAGTGATGGTTGGTCAGGCAGTGACTGTTACTTTGGATACTACCACCCACGGTAGAAAGCATGATCAAAATGTTAGATTTGAACTGTTTGAAGCGATTGATCTGGCACCCAACCCAGTGGTTATAGTGATGAAAAATATAGGCTCTAGAGAATCGCATAGTTGTCATTTTGGTGATGGACTCGCTACGATTTGCAGTAAATTGGGTGCGGTTGGAGTCGTTACTGACGGTGGTGTGAGAGATATTGATACTGTATTTGAGATGAATTTCCACTACTTTGCACCTGGAGTAGTACCTGCACATGGCAATTTTGGTTTTCATGAAGTTGGTGTCCCTGTAGAAATAAGTGGAGTAACTGTTGAACCAGGAGATATCATTCATGGTGATGTGAATGGAGTTGTAATGATTCCACCTGATAGAGTTGATGACGTAATTAATGAATCTCACAGAATCTTGAAAAGGGAATCAGAATTGAGAGAGTGGGTTTTAACCGAGGAATTCAGTATTGAGAATTTAAGAAAAAGGATTGGTTGAAGATCAGATCACAATCCTTTCATTCTTCAGGGATTTTATTTCAGTTTGGGAAAATCCTAGACCCCCAAGAATTTCGTCAGTATGCTGTCCTATTGTAGGTGCTCCTACATCACTTAACTTGCCAGGAGTCCTTGAAAAATTGAATGGCAACCCTGACATTCGAATATTGTCAGAAGTTGGCATTTTTAACTCTGTCAGCATATTAGTTGATTTTGCCTGGGGTTCTTCATGAATTTCTGACATTTGACGAGATATTCCTATTCGAATACCTTTTTTTCTTAGACTGGATTCCCAAGTTTTTGCGGTTTTAGATTTAAAGATCTTGGAAAAGGATTTTGCAATCTTATGTGAATTTTGATGTCTAGATTCTATCGATGGGAATTCGTTGACAAACTCTTTTAAATCTAAAAACATGCATATTTTTTCCCAGGACAGATCATCTGAACATGAGATAAAAATCCATTTATCAGACGTTTCATAAAAACGATATGTGGCAGAAATACCGAGGTGATTTCCATCAATTTGATTGTCATTGATAGAAACAAATTCCGCAGATTGTAAAGCAGTAGCAGCGTTTAGAAGATTTGTTTCCACAAGTTGTCCCTCTCCTGTCCTTTTTCTATGGAATAACGCCATTGATATCCCGAATGCCGCAAGGATGGCTGCTGAGTAATCAGAGACAGCAGTTCGCAGATATATTGGAGGATTTTCTACCCCTCCTTGGTCAACCATTATTCCACTTTGGGCTTGCATTAAGGGGTCGAATGCGGGGTTGTTGTGAAATGGTCCAGAATTGCCATAACCAGTCACTGAGGAATAAATTATGGAAGGATTATGGGTTTTTAAAGTATCGTAATCTATTTTTAGCCTATGTGTGATTCCTGGTCGGAAGTTTTCATTTACTACGTCTGATTGGGCTACAAGTTGGTATAGGATATTTCTTCCTTCTGGATGCTTGAGGTTTAAGCAAAGGGCTTTTTTACCCCTATTCCACGAGTTGAAAGGAGCACCCATGCTTCTGAAAGCATCACCTGATTCAGACTCTATCTTGATTACATCTGCTCCGGATTCGGCCAGTAAAGTTCCGCAGTATGCCCCTGCAATGTACCCGCCTAGGTCCAGTACTTTTATTCCCTCAAGTGGATAAGTCATGATTCTTTACTGTTTTCTTGAGGAATGATTTTGTCTTGTGCCATATCAATCAGCTGGGATTTTGAAAACTTCAGGGCAGTCAAAATTTCCCAAGTATCTTTTGATTTGATTCCAATGGGTTTTCCAATTTCTCCAGGAGTTTTAGACATTTTGATGGGTATTCCAAATTGGTGTGTTGCATTTATTTGAGGGTTATTATTTTCCACAAGGATTTGATTATGGATGACTTGTGGATGACTAAGAAATTCTGATCTATCAGATGCTGGTGCACTCGGAACGTCAGCATCTGATAGCTCATTGAGCCAATATGATTTATTTTTAGCCTTCAATATAGGTTTAATTATTTCGTGAAGAGGTGCTTGGTTCTCAGGGGGGATATTCCAAGGCGCTCCAAAGAATCTCTTATCTTTTGCAAGTTCGGGCATTTTGATCGCAGAGCAAAATTTTCCCCAAAAAACTTCATTTCCTGCAGCTACGAAGATCCATCCATCACTACATTCGTATAATCCATATACAGGATTTCTGATTTGGTGAGAGTTAGAGGTAATTGTTGGTGATTGTGAGTAGAGTGAGGAGTCGTTAGTAGTAACAATTGTGTATTGTGGTCTCATTCCAATTGCCCCAAAATATAAAGGCACTTCTATTTTTTGTCCCATATTGCTACTTTCACGCTCGAACAAAGCCGTAGTAATTGCAAAACTACTAAGAAAAGCAGTTCCATAGCTAACAAATGGAATTTTTACGTACATCGGAGGAAAATTTTTCCCTCCTTGATCACCATGAATACCTGCAATCGTTGATACGATTCCATCGTCAGCTGGAATGTCTGACAATGGACCTGATTCTCCAAATGGTGGCATTGCACAATAAAGCAACTTGGGATTGATTCCTTGAACCGTTTTAAAATCCAAATGAAGTGATTTGGATTTGCTTGGCAGCCAATCTTCAATAATTACATCGGACGTTTTGATTAGTTGCGTCAAAGCATTAAATCCAGTTTTTTGTGTGTAATCTAATTCCAAACTTCTTTGACCGCGATTCCATTGTTCCCAAATCTGATTGTTTGTATCAATGCCATCGATGTTGGATTCTGACTGGAAGGGCAGATTTATCCTTATAATTTCGGCACCCATATCTGCCATTAACATGGATGTGTATGATCCAGCGATGTGAGTAGAGAAGTTGAGGATTGTTATTCCATTTAATGCTTTAATGACCGAAATTACCTTTCTAAGTGACTCTAATCGGTTGAAAAATTGAAAATGAATTATTAAGGTATTTTATAGTAATAGGAATTTAAATGAAATGGAGGCAAATATGGGTTCAATTTCTACTCTCAAAGTAGCAGCAATATCGTTAATTCTGGGGCCAGTGATTGCGACGATATGTTATTTTGTTCAACAACTACTTGTATTTGATGGTGTGGAATACGGAAGTTCAGCATCGTGGGCAACTTTAGCCGCGGAAAATGCATCTCTTACTGTCATAACATCTATTATCATCCCACTCGCTTTAATAATGTTGGTGTATGGGCTCTTATATATAGCTAATGAAATTCGAGGAAATGGAAATGGCGATGCATTGGCTAGTTACTCTGTTCCTTTGCTGACAGTAGGATTTATAGGATTCGTCTTTTCTTCAGGAATCAGTATTAGTGCTGCTAATTTCCCAGAACCAGCAGCAGCAGCATCAGCAGCATTCCTTACGGCTGCCGGGATCAACGCTATTTCAGGAATTTTCTTTAGTCTTGGGTTTGTAGCAATATTTTTTGCTATGGCGACTAGAGATGAATACAACCGGAATTTAGCTAATATTGCAGGATTGCTTGCACTTGTTTCAACGGTGGCTGGAGTAGTTGGATTGGTTGCGTCTGATTCAAATGAATTGATGACACTAATAACAGGAATCACTTACATTGTTCATACGATTTATGCAATTTACATTGGAAGTGGTCTTCTAAAAAGAGCATAGTTTTAATTCTTAAACGACAAAATTCACACACGAGGAGATATTAGTTTCTCGTGTGTGAATTTTCAATACAAGATAATATTGTTTCAATTTGCAAATGAATTAAAACGAGTATATTGTATTTGCAGGGGGCTGTAGCTCAGCAGGGAGAGCGCTTCAATGGCATTGAAGAGGTCAGGAGTTCGATCCTCCTCAGCTCCACCATTACATCTTTATCATGGTGCCCAATGACTTTATTAAATGATATTCAGTCTAAGCTAAACCCAACTAAAATTGGAAAGTTATTGACCCCAAAATCTTTTGGGGAGATTTCCAAACTTGTTTTAGAAACATCTCAACGAGGCAAATCGATTTCCATTGCTGGTTCAATGCATTCAATGGGAGGGCAGCAATTCTCTAGTAATGATTTTTGTGTTTCGACTAGGGGTTTTAGCCAAATTGACCGTATAGGGGATGATTTTAATCAAGTTAGAGTTCAGAGTGGAGTTGTTTGGCCACAACTTGTGCAGTGGTTGAAAAGTGCTCAAGTTGATTCTCACAGGCCTATGACAATTATCCAAAAACAAACTGGTGCTGATGATTTGACGATAGGGGGCGCCATATCGTCAAATATCCACGGGAGAGTCCTAAACAGGAAACCAATTGTTGATGATGTTAATGGATTTAGTATTACTACTTTTGATGGTGTGAGGAAGTATTGTAGTAGGTCGGAAAACTCAGATTTATTCTCAAATGTGATTGGTGGTTATGGATTATTTGGCTTTGTTGATTCTGTAGATTTGAAATTAACAGAAAGAGTGAAATTAATAAGGAAAGTAAGCGAGATATCACTCGATGAGGTAATTCCATCTTTGGAAAAATCTGTGGAAGATGGTGCAACTTATGGTGATTTCCAGTATATGACTGATGAAGGTTCAAATGATTTTTTGTCCAAAGGAATTATGTCAGTTTATTCACCTGTAGAAAATCAAACTCCAATTTCAAAATCTCAGATTGGCTTGACCCCTGATGACTGGAAAAGGCTTTTTGTTCTAGCGCATATTGATAAAAAACAAGCATATATTGACTATAAGAATCATTATGAAGTTACAAATGGACAAATTTATTGGTCTGATGAGCATCAATTTAGTCCATATATTCCGGAAGCTACAGATTTGCTTAATCATCAGATGAGTTGGGGGAATTATCGTTCTTTAGTTCTTACTGAGCTTTATGTTCCTAGAAATGCGTTTGTTGAATTTATGACGCAGGCAAGAGAAAAACTGTTGTCACTTGATGCGAATGTGGTCTATGGAACTGTGAGATTAATTCAGAATGAACAAGAAACATTTTTAAATTGGGCAAAAGAAGATTATGTGTGTGTGATTTTTAATTTGCTTGTAGACCATTCAGATGAAGGTATCTCTACCGCTAAGGATCAATTTCGTGCTTTGATTGATTGCGCACTTGAAGAAGAAGGATCATATTATTTGACGTACCACAAATGGGCTAGAAAGGATCAAGTTGAAAAGGCTTATCCTGAATTTAAAGAATTTTTACAAAACAAAATTCTCTTTGATCCTCATGAAGTTTTTGTGAGCGATTGGTATAAGCATTATAAGAGAATGTTTTTTTAAAAGTTGGAATTATATAAGGATGCTTGGTGATAGATATGACTTCCAAACAATTTGATCTCACAGGGAAAGTAGCTCTGATTACTGGGGGTAATAGTGGAATCGGATTAGGGATGGCATCAGGACTTGCTGAAGCCGGTGCATCAATTTGTATATGGGGCACGAGTAAAGAAAAAAATATTTCTGCGAAGAAAATACTCGATAAGTTCGGAACTCAAATTATTTCCTTCTCATGCGATGTTTCAAATGAAAACGAAGTTAATGATGCTTTTTTGGAAACCGTGAAGATTTTTGGAAAAGTAGATGCATGTTTTGCAAATGCAGGTGTCGGTGGAGCAGCCGAATTCGCTGATTTTCCGACTGATTTGTGGCACAAAATAATCAATGTTAATTTAAACGGTACTTTTTATACTTTTAGAGCTGCTTCGAGGCACATGATTGATAGAGGAGTGGGTGGAAGGTTAATTGCTACTTCGAGTACTGCTGCTATTCATGGTGCTGCTCGAAGTGAAGCTTATGCAGCTTCTAAAGGAGCAATAATCACTATGGTCCGGGGATTAGCAGTGGAGTTGGCGCGATATGGGATTACTGCGAATTCGATTGTTCCAGGTTGGGTTGAAACGGCAATGACTTCTCCAAGGGTTGGGGATCCTAAGTTTGAAGATAGAGTGATGAAACGTGTCCCACTTCGGAGGTGGGGTAAGCCTGAAGACTTTGCAGGTATTGCAGTTTATCTGGCTAGTGATGCATCTTCGTATCAGACTGGTGAAGAGTTTGTAATTGATGGCGGATATACTCGCTTTTAATTGCTGACAGCCGGTTTTTTTGATGTTAAGGTTCCAGTATTATAGTTTTTGTAGTTTGAAGGAGGGATAAATGCCTGATAAAGAACATGATTGGGAATTCGGAATAAGAGAAGAAGGTCATGTGGGAGACTCTACAGAAGGAAGTGTGGTTTTAGGAGAAAATGGTTTCAATTATGAATTGTCTGGAGACAATTGGGGGGAACTGCCTGAAGGATGGGTATACAAAGAGGCTACTGCAGTTGATGTAGATTCAAAGGATAGAGTGTATGTGTTCAATCGTGGGACTTGTCCTGTAATTGTCTTTGATACTGATGGAAAAATTATAGATACTTGGGGTGAAGGGATCTTTAAGAATCCTCATGGTATTACAGTTGGCCCAGATGATGAATTGTTTTGCGTTGATAACGGAGATAGTACTGTCAGAAAATTTTCCTCTGAAGGGAAACTTTTGATGACTATTGGCGAACCAGGTGAGGGATCTCCTAAGATGAGTGGAATCCCATTTGCAAAACCTACGCATGTGGCAGTGAACAAGAGCAATGGTGAATTTTTTGTTGCAGATGGATATAGTAACGCGAGTGTGCATAAATATTCACCCGATGGGAAGCTTCTTTTGACTTGGGGCGAATCTGGTACTGGCCCTGGTCAATTTAATATAGTTCATAATGTAGTGGTTGATTCAGATGGATGGGTCTATATTGCTGACCGGGAAAACCATAGAATCCAGGTATTCGACTCAAATGGAAATTATGAGACTCAATGGGTCAATATGTCTAGAGCAGCTGCAATTTGTTTGGATGATGGAACGGGCACAGATTTAATGTATGTGGGGGAATATTTTTCTGGAATCGGATCAAATGATGTTGGAACAGATTTAGGTCCTAGAGTGTCGATCATGAATCTTCAAGGTGAAATTCTTGCCAGAGTTGGCAGAGAAAGCTACGGTGATCAGACTGGCAGATTTTATTCTCCACATGGGATTGCGGTTGATTCAAAAGGGGACATATATGTAGCGGAAGTTTCTTGGAGTGATTATGGTAGTCATCTTGAACCTCCAAGGGAATTGCGCTCCATGCAGAAATTAGTAAAGATTTGAACAGGTAAGAATCTTTTATGGATAGGGTTAACCTCGCAATAGTTGGTTGTGGTGACATTTCACAACTAAATGCTCCTGGATATCTTAATCATGAAAAATGTAACGTATATGCTTTGTGTGATTCAAATCCCCAAAAAGCTACGATGCGTGCAAAACAATGGGGCATTAATCCGAAAATATTTTCGGATTATGAAGACGTTTTGAATGATCCTAATATTGATGCAATAGAACTGTTGACACCGACTTATATGCATCCAAAGCAAATTATAGATGGATTGAATGCAGATAAACATGTTTCTTGTCAGAAGCCTATTGCATCGACGTTGGCAGAAGTCCAAGATATCCAAAAAGCAGTTGAAACCAGCTCTTCAAAATTCCGTATTACTGAGAATTTCATATTTTATCCTCCATTGATTAAAGCTAAAGAGTTGTTAGATTCTGGCGCAATCGGTGACCCTTCGATGATTCGTATCCGTACACTTCGAGCAGGAGCTAAAATGCCGGTATCAAACTCAACTATTGATTTCAGCCAAATGAATGATCCTCACTCAGATTCATTAATTTGGCGAGAAGATCCCAATTTGCATGCAGGTGGGAATGTCTATGATGATGGGTGGCACAAATTTGCTACTGCAATTTGGTGGATTGGAGAAATCGATCAAATGTATAGCTTTTTAACCAAGAACGCTTCACATCTTGATGATTCCCCGGCGGTAATTTCATGGAAGTTCAAGGATAGAAATTGTTTAGGTGTTTTGGATTATTCGTATGCAGAGGGGATGAAAATTCGAAGCAAATATTATCCAGTTGATGAATTTTTCGAAATTCAAGGATCTAAGGGTGCAATATTTGTGACTCGATGTAGTGGGGAAATGCTGGATCTTCCTCCAGTAATTCTTCAGACTGGGTCAGATACTCATTCAATTCAAGTCCCCATGGACTGGATAGAAGGCTTTAATGGGGCTGCAAGGCATTTTATAGATTCAATATTATATGATGAGCAACCTCAAATGGATATTCATTTCTCCAAGCATACACTTCAATCAGCGCTTTCTGCCTATGTTTCGTATGAGAAGCAAATGCCTGTGAATCCAATAGAATTAATTTAAATGATTATCTATGCTATAAATTGATGTAATAGATAAATCAATGAAACTTTTGAATATTAAAACTAATATTTTGGTTATATTATCTTTGACCTTGTTATTTCTTGGGTGTTCGAGTCAATCTCAGGTTCAAGATCCTGTTGCAAGATTTTCACAAGAGAATATTGAAATTTCTAAAGAGCAAATTGAAGATGTGGAATCAAAGAAGATTGAACCCTTAGCCACTCAAGATTCTGTCTCTTTGGAAGATTCTAAAATAATGCCTTCTGCGGAGGGAAAAACCACATCCAAACAAGGATTAGTGCACTCAGAAAATCTAAACCAATCAACCCCCAAAAATGAAACAATTAATCCTCAATCTGATTCTGAGTATAAAATAATACTCGAAGGTAATATTTCTCGAGAAGAGATGAAGTGGGGTTGGTCTTTTTCAGCGATTGCTGGTGATCGCATACGAATTTTTAGGATTACACCGGACGGAAGTCTGATTGAC
>CAZWTJ010000030.1:0-18326 GCA_964637555.1 uncultured Dehalococcoidia bacterium
AATAACTCGGTACATTGTTTTGGTGAATGACCAGGCCAACCTCCCCATACCATTAAAGCGTTTTTTGACATTTATCAGCCCCACTTTGTTGTTTTCAAATTATTGCTTTAGTGATTGAAGAACAAGTGTGAGCCGGCTGGGACTCGAACCCAGGACACTCGGATTAAAAGTCCGATGCTCTGCCAAACTGAGCTACCGGCCCTTGTTCAACCCTACTATTTTACATTAGTTTAAGGGAAAGATGTTTTACAAATTGTCGATTTTTAGTGGACTAAGTTTTTTGAAATCAAATTCTACACCATGTCCTGGTCTGTCTGGGGCTATAGTAAACCCATTAATTATTTCCATTGGTTCAATGATATATCTTTCTAGTCCGAATGCATGGACTTCCATCATTGATGAATTTGGTACAGCCGCCAGAAGATGTACGTGTAGGTCATGAACTCCATGAGATGTGATAGGAAGGTTAGCATTTTCCGACATTTTCGCTACTTTCATCCAGGCAGTTATTCCGCCGATAGTAGCAACATCAGGTTCTGGGAAAGAGACAGCGTTTGCTGAAATGAAATGTTGGAATTCAAAAATATTATGAAAATTCTCTCCAGTTGCGATTGGTATTTTTCCTTCTTTTTGGATTCTAATGTGTCCTTCGATATCTTCAGGGATTGTAGGCTCTTCAAACCAATAAACGTTATATGGTTGCATAAGATTTGCTGCTTCTATAGCTTGCTCAACAGTCCAATTCATATTTGCATCTACCATTAATTTTCTGTCTTCGCCTAATATAGAACGAATTTTGGCAATACGTTCTATATCTTCAACGATATTTTGTCGACCGATTTTCATTTTAATTGCTTCAAAACCGTTGTCTATGAATGATTCCGTTTGGGTGATAAGTTCTTGAATTGTGAATTGTAAATCAACTCCACCTGCATAAACTTGAACATTTGGATTCTGACCTCCTAATATTTTCCAAATTGCTTTAGATTCTTTTTTTCCTTTTAAATCCCATAAAGCGATATCAATAGCCGAAATGGCAAGAGACATTGCTCCACCTCTACCCGCAAAGTGCACATGCCACCACATTTGGTCCCAAACTTTTTCAATATTATTTGGCTCTATACCGATTAATATATGAGATAAATCACTTTTTATATGTGATGCAACTGCCCCTCCGCCTGTTCCAGTTGTATAGGTATACCCTAGTCCGTAATTTCCTGATGAGTCATATATTCTTACAGAAATTAGTTGGAAAAATTGAATTTCACCATGGGTGGAATCTGAGAGGACTGTTGGGAGAGGAATATGAAATATTTCAGTTTTGACTTGTTCGATTACCATTTGGTCACCTAATTTTCGCTGCTCTAGAATGATCCCATGGCGTAATCCAATCTTCTGGGATTTCTAATCCGAATCCAGGTGAATTAGACGGTCTAACCTGTCCGTTTTTCGGCATCGACATCCCAGGGATTTTACGAGTTTCCTCTAATGGGATTCCAGGATCGGATCCCATCCAATATTCTGCTATTGGAGATTCGGGCATTGCAATTGAAAAATGTTGTCCGAATGGATGTCCTCCGCCTGTATGAGGGACAGTAATGATGCCTGCGGCTTCAGCCAGAGTATAAATTTTGATCATTTCAGATAATCCTCCACACCATTTAATATCTGGTTGGATGACGTCTACTGCACGATTTTCAATTAATTGTCGAAAAGATATCCTGCCATGATGATGTTCACCGGTGGCTAGAGGAACATGAGTGATGTTTTTCTTGAGTTGAATATGTCCTTCAAGATTATTTGGCATTAAAGGTTCTTCAAGCCAGCGTAAATTAAAGGGTTTCAATCTGTCAGCTACTCTAGTCGCGAATTCAACATTGAAAGACATCACAGGATTGAACATTAATTCTGAGGAAGTTCCAATAATTTCTCTTGCATTACCTATCTTATCTTCTAATATATCTAGCCCTTTTATCCCATCTTCGTAATGGACTGGATTACTTACTTTAAATGATTCAAAACCTAGTTCTTTTGACCATTCCAGGTCATCAGATGTTGCGTAGAGTTTAATGGAATCTCTAACAGGTCCGCCTATAAGACTATATACAGGTTGTTGAAGCAATTTCCCTTTAAGATCCCATAGAGCTAGATCAATTCCAGATTGAGCGACTGTGTCTATACCTCCATATCCTATCTTTTGAGTAGCCCGAAACATTAAATCGTTTAGTAGTTCAGTTGCTAACGAATTTCTGCCTTCAAGTAGCGGGGCGTAGAAATAATCGATGTAAGCTGCACATGGTTCCCCAAAATCACACAAGCCCAAACCCCAAGTGCCATCTTCTGCTATTACCTGAACCCAAACTTCTCGCAAGTCTGTCCCTGGGATCAAGAGATTAGGCCTAGAAAATTCTGAGTATTTGTTTAACGGAGCTACCCTGGGAGCATATGAATTCCAGTTATCTTGCCTTGATTGACTCGAAATCTTGGTTTCGGGAAATTCTATCTCTACTGCTCTAATTTTACTGATTTTCATTTATCAACCTTAAAAATTAAATGTTTTTTGGGCATATTTTTGTTGATATATTGGGAGATATTGTTAAAGATTGATTTGCTTATTGCTCATAAGATATTAAAGTTATTATAATTAAATTAGTAAGAAGATAAAGAAATTGACAAACCACATTTTATATCATTTGATCACTTTATGTTATGCGCCAAATTAGATTAGTTACTGAAACATTCTTAGATCATCCTGTTTCAAATACCGCTATTTCATCTGCTTTGTTAAGACTGGTTGCAGAGTCAAAGGAGCCAGAGACATTGCGATTATTTATACCCAGTCCAGTGTTAGCATTTGGACCACAAGATTTAAGGTGTGAAAATTTTTTTCAAGCAGTTGATTCGGCGTTCAAACACGGTTTTTTCCCTCTCAAGAGATTGGCAGGAGGCAGGGCCGCTGTATTTCATCGAGGGACGATAGGTTTTTCATGGACTATTCCAGATGAATCTCCGCAGCAGAATGTAGAATCGCGATTTAAGCTTGTGTCACGGCTGATTTTAGAATCACTGAAAGGATTGGGGTATTCAGCTAATGTTGGTCAAGTCGAAGGTGAATATTGCCCAGGCCAATATAGTATCAATATTGACGGCCTGTACAAAGTAATGGGTGTTGGTCAGAGGATTGTCAAAGGTGCGGCTCATATTGGTGGTGTTTTAGTTGTCAATGATCATTTTTCGGTTCGAACTGTATTAGAAGACGTTTATGAAAAATTAGAGATCCAATGGAATCCTGAAACTGTGGGGAGTTTGAGTCAGCAAGTTCTTCTAGAAGAGGAAACAAATATCCAAACAATTCGGGATGCAATTATTTCTGTGTTTGAATCTGAATTCGATATGAAAAGGGATGAATTGCCTAAAAATGTCATTGAATTTTCTCAAAGTTTCGAGAAGTTTCACTTGATTGAAAGGTAGTTTTTAATGGATTTTATTCTATAGAAGTCGAGAGTTGGCTAATAGGCCAATATCTAATCCATGTTTTTCCAACTGCGTGAGTTAGTGGAACTACTCCCCATCTTCTTGAATCGTTACTTACCCGGCGATTGTCACCTAGTACGAAGTATGATTTCGAAGGAACTCTAATAGATATAAAATCCTGGGTATAGTTTTTCATTACGTAAGGTTCCTGAAGAATTACCCCGTTAATGCGGACTATTCCATTTTTAATTTCTACAGTTTCACCCGGTAATCCAATAATTCTTTTGATAAAACTTCTTGATGGATTCTCAGGATACTGGAAAACTAAAATATCACCTCTTTTAGGAGGATCGAATGCGAACAATACTTTATCATTGAATTCGATGAAAGGTAGAGATGCACCTAATTTTTTGAAGTTAAGTCGCACATATGAAATTTTATCGATGAAAATCCTGTCATTGGGCTTGATAGTTGGTGCCATACTTTCACCTTCAACCCTGAAGTTCTGAGTAGACATAGAAACACATAAGAAAATGAATATGCCGATTAAAAAAGAGTGAATTAATTCGCGGAATAATTTCAATAGTCGCCTCATTTTTTGGAGTGTTATGCATATTTCGAGTATATTATATCCTAGTTGAAAGGTGTAAAGTTAATAATGATTCAAGCGCGTAAAAACAGGATATTTATGAGAGGATTGCATATGAATTCCATTATTAAAATTTGTGCCACTTTTTTAATTGCTATGTTGTCAATTATTTTTCTAAGCTGTAATTCTCCGAATAATGACATTTCAACATCTAATCTCCAAGAGGCGAATGCCTCAGAAAACGAGTTAGCCCCGGTTGTAAATAATTACATTGAAGAAGGAAGGATGATAGTTGAAGAAACGGAACCTGAAAATGGAATTCTTGTAATTGGTGAAGGTTCTTTAAAGGTGAATCCAGACATTGCTGTTGTGAATATGGGGATACAAGTTGAGCGTAGAACTGCAAGTAATGCTCGAAAAGAGGCTGCTATAAGCATGCAAAACCTTTTGGATGCTATCACTGAAATAGACGTTGAGGATAAGGATGTTCAAACTAGTTATTTCAATATCAGTCCAAGATATGATTGGATTGAAGAACAAGACGCTAAGGGAAGACATGTCTCAAGACAGGTCTTAGTTGGGTATACTGTTTCCAACAATGTAATTGTTACAGTGAGGAATCTTGATGATGTCAGTAAAGTTATAGATTCTGCTGCTGAGGCATCAGGGGATAGTATCAGAATCAATAACGTATCATTTCAGATCGATAATGCTGAACAATATGAAGCTGAGTTAAGAAAACTAGCCTATGTGGATGCACTAGCTAAAGCAACACATTTTTCATCTCTAGCGGGCGTCAAATTAGGTGAAGTAATGATGATTTCAGAAGTTTCTAGTGTAATCACACCTGTGATGACTCGGAGCAAAATGGCTTTTGCGGAGGGATTTGCTGGTGATTATTCTACCCCTATTAATCCTGGAGAGACTGATTTAGATTCTAGGGTTTCTGTATTTTTTCGAATTAAGTAATTTTTAAGATTAGGATATTATTTCTTGGAGTATTTGATTAATGCACGTAGCTGAGTCTCATATGGAATTGGCCCTGCAGTGTGCCGCGGATGTCCGTGGCTTCACAAGCCCTAACCCTCCGGTCGGAGCGGTTTTAGTTAATGGCAACAGAGTTGTTTCAACAGGATCAACACAACCTGCAGGAGGACCCCATGCTGAGATTCAGGCAATTAATTCTGCTGGAGATTTGGCAACTGGAGCGATTTTATACGTTACTTTGGAACCGTGTTGCCATTATGGAAGAACGTCTCCATGTACGGAGGCCATAATTTCTGCAGGCATTCGAGAAGTACATATTGCTACTAATGATCCTAATCCTATTGTGTCTTCTAAGGGAATAAAACAATTACAGAGTAATGGCATTAAAGTTTATTTGGGTGAATTGAAAGATGAAGCTGATCAAATGATTGAAGCTCATTCTAAATTTATTCTAGAAAAAATACCTTTCATCACAACCAAGTTTGCTATGACTTTAGATGGCAAAATTGCTACAAAAACCAATGATTCAAAGTGGATTTCTGGGGAATCATCTAGAAAACATGTTCATGAATTGAGATCCTTTTCGGATGCTATTTTAATTGGAATCAATACTCTCTTGCTGGATGACCCTAGATTGACTGTTCGTCTTGGAAATGATTCTCAGCACTACAATCAGCCACTTCGAGTGATAGTTGATAGTAACTTGAAGGTTCCATTTGATGCTAAAGTTTTTTCGGAACCAGGCAAGAATTTAATTGCTACATTAAAGGAGTCAGAGAAATCACATAAAATACAAACTCTGTACAAAAATACGGAAATTGTTGTTGTTCCAGAACATAATGGAAGAGTGGATTTGGACATATTGATGCGAAAATTAGGGGAAAGAGAAATCACCAGTCTTTTGGTTGAGGGTGGCAGTGAAATATTCGGTTCTTTTTTTGATTTGCATTTGGTAGATAAAGTTTTAGTGTTTCTTGCGCCTAAGATTATTGGGGGATCTGAATCATTATCTCCAATTGGAGGCAGGGGAGTCGACATGATATCTAAGGGATTGACACTGAAAAACCTTTCTCATGAAAAATTTGAAGATGATTTGGTCATAACAGGCTATGTTGCTAGGAGATAAAATGTTTACAGGTATTATTGAAGATGTTGGGGAAGTCAAAAATTTATTTGGAAACAAAATTGTCATTTCATCTGAATTGATGGTCTCAGATGTTAAGTTGGGAGACAGTATTTGTGTAAATGGTGTTTGCTTAACTGTAATTTCTTTTGATGAAAAGACTTTCTCAGTTGAAGCTGTTCCTGAAACTTTGCGGAAATCAAATTTAGGTAATTTAGAAATTAAGTCATTATTGAATTTAGAAAGATCTATGCCTCCTACTGGAAGATTCGGGGGGCATTTTGTGCAAGGGCATATCGATGCTGTAGGAATAGTGGATTCGATTGAGCCAGATGGATCAGCTGAAATGATTCACTTTCAGGTCACTGACCCTGTTTTGAAGTACATTGTCGAAAAAGGTTTTGTTTGTGTGGACGGTACAAGTCTAACAGTAGTAGACTGCACACATGATGGTTTTTCGATTACTTTAATTCCACATACAAAGGCGAATACAAAATTTCGAGACTTGAAAGTGGGAGACACTGTGAATTTAGAGTCTGATATAGTGGCGAAGTATGTAGAAAAGTTGTTTGAAAAATAACTCCTTGTAGAGGTAATTTTTATGCCAAGATTGTCAGTTGAGCAAGCTATTTCAGAAATAAAGATCGGGAAACAAGTCATTATTATTGATGATGAGGATCGCGAAAATGAAGGCGATTTAGCAATGGCTGCGGAGCATGTGACGCCTGATGATATTACCTTTATGGCAACTTATGGGAGAGGCCTAATTTGCGTTCCCATGATGGCTGACAAACTTGAAGCTTTGAATTTGCCAATGATGGTTCAAAATAATACTGCTACTCTCTCAACCGCATTTACAATTTCCGTAGATGTGTTAGAAGGTGCGACGACAGGAATTTCTTCCTTTGATCGTGCTGCGACTGTCAAATCATTAATTGATCCATCCACAAAGCCTGAGGATTTGGCTCGACCTGGGCATGTTTTCCCCTTAAGGTATCAAGAAGGTGGTGTTTTAGTGAGAGCTGGCCAGACAGAGGCTGTAGTTGATTTGACGAAATTGGCTGGACTCTCGCCTGCTGGTGTAATATGTGAAATTGTTTCTGATGATGGGACAATGGCTCGGAGACCTGAACTAGAAATCTTTTCGAAAGATCATGATCTTGGCATAGTAACTGTAGCCGATATTATTGCTTACAGGCGCGAACATGAAAAAATAGTAGAACGTGTTGCAGATGCTAGGATACCAACGAAGTACGGGGATATGAATGCGGTTTCTTATCGTAGCTTAGTTGATGCAGATGAACATGTTGCATTAGTTAAAGGAAATATTGATAGTGATTCCCCTGTTTTGGTCCGTGTTCATAGTGAGTGTCTAACAGGAGATGTTTTTGGAAGTTTGCGTTGTGATTGTGGAGAACAAATGCAATTGTCAATGCAAATGTTAGGCAATGAAGAAGAGCCGGGAGTTTTTTTGTATATGCGTCAAGAAGGTAGGGGGATTGGTATTCATAATAAATTGAAGGCTTACAACTTGCAGGATCAGGGACTGGATACTGTGGAAGCAAACGTTGAATTGGGATTTGCTCCTGATTTAAGGCATTATGGGGTTGGAGCTCAGATATTGGTTGACTTAGGAGTTCGAAAAATAAGATTATTAACAAATAATCCCAAAAAAGTTGTTGGTCTAGAAAGTTTTGGATTAGAGATTGTCGAAAGAATTCCAATTTTATCGGATCCTAATGATGAAAACAGGGATTATCTTGAAACTAAAAGAGATCGACTAGGCCACTTGTTGGATTGAATTGTTATATATGGGAGAAGTAAATGGCTCATAATTTTAAAGGAAATTTATCTGGTGAAGATCTAAGTATCGCTATTGTGGTCTCTAGATTTAACGAGTTCGTAACTTTGAGACTATTAAACGGTGCTAAAGCTGCGTTATCAAAACATGGTGTTCTAGATGATCATTTAAGTATTGTGGATGTTCCAGGATCTATGGAATTAGGAGTTGCTGCTAAAAAGCTTGCCGGATCTGGCAAATTTGATTCAGTTATATGCCTTGGGGCTGTAATTAGAGGAGAAACAGATCATTATGAACATGTAGCTTCCGAAGCAGCAGCAGCAGTTTCAAATATTTCAGTCGAGACTGGAGTTCCAGTGATCTTTGGAGTATTAACTACTGATACTGTTGAGCAAGCAATTAACAGAGCCGGGGGCAAGAATGGTAACTCAGGTTATAATTGTGGAGTCACTGCGATTGAGATGGCAAATTTATTAAGATCCCTGCCTTAAAACGTTCCGGTTAAGCGCTTTTTATAACTTATGTTTGCATGCTATAATCTTTTGTCTGGTGGGGATTAGTCTAGTGGTAGGACAGCTGACTCTGGATCAGTAGGCCGAGGTTCGAATCCTCGATCCCCAGCCAATCGTTATTTGTGGCGCATTCGTCTAGCGGCCGAGGACACCGCCCTCTCAAGGCGGAGACCACGGGTTCGAATCCCGTATGCGCTACCATGAATTATGGAAATCCCTTATATTTCCACAGAAATATGACATTTTCACTTGAATTAGTATTGCAAATGATGGGATCCACTGTATTATGAGAAGATCCAGTGGATAGGTCGCATTGGATGGATTCCTTATTAGTGAGCCTCCGCTTTGTCGGGGGCTCTATTCTTCTATCCAGTCTTCCCAGTTTTTTGTGCTGTCTCGATCTACATAGGGGCCTAAATGCTTGCGCCCAATCATGTGTAAATGGGCATGAGGTTGAGTTTGAAGACCTTCGGCTCCAAAGTTAGAAACCAATCGGAATCCTTTTGGACAGTATTTTTCACCCAATTCAGTTGCAATTTTTGATAATTTGTTCCAAAGATGATTGCTTCCCCACAGGTCTTTTTGTTCCATATGGTTTTTTGGGATTAGTAACAACATCATTGGTGCCCATTTTCCCATAAGGGCATTTTCGAACACAAGAATTTCATCATCTTCAAAATGAATCTTGGACGATGATTTTTTAGATGCAATATTGCAAAAAGCACACGTTGGGAGAATATCCATCAAGAATATTTTCTCCTGGATTTTCTTCTATAATCAGGGGCGTCAATTCGTACTAACTGTCCAATTGAGGGATCTTGTATTCGTGATCCAATTGGTCCAGTTTCCATTGTGAAATCATTCATAGAAGTGATAACTGTAGGAATTCGCCAGTTATGGCGATGGACTATGATTTGATATAACTTTTCATCAGCCCAAGGACTGCTCCGTTCTTGGCCTAGATCGTCCAAAATTAACAATGGGGCTTCTTTGATCTCTTTAAACAAAGCGTCATGAGTTTGTGTGGTGTTTGGGCTGTATGTTTGTCTTAGATGATCCATTAATTCGGGGACGATAGCAAAAAAAACAGGCTTGTTTGAGGAGATTTGAGTTTCGGCAATTGCAATTGCTAGGTGTGTTTTCCCCACGCCTGTATTTCCAAAGAAAGTTAACCATCCTTCAGGGCCTGAAGCATAGTTTTCTGCGGCAAATTTTGCTGATTCCAAACTAGATTGTTGTGATTGTGTGGAATTGTTTCCTTTGTGATTAAATGATTTGAAAGTCATTCTTTGTGTCATTGAATTAGGGACTTTACCTAGATGAGTAGTCTGGGGATTCGTGCGATTTTGGATTTTGATAACACGGTTTTGTTCATATGAACCTATACGTGTTTGAATATATGGATCCATACTGTCTTTTTCATTAACAGACGTGAAAACGGTAGGTAGATTAGAGCTATATCTAAAATTTATTAATTGACGCAACTTTTCATTAGCCCAAGGACTCGATTCATATTTTAGGTCGTCAAGAATAAGTAAAGGAGAGTTTTTTACTTGTTCAAACAAGTCTGAATAATTTATATCGGAATCTGGGGTAAAACTTGATCGTAGGTGATCGAGTAGATCCGGAACATTTATAAAAAAACATAAGCGTCCGTTGGTAATGAATTGGTTTGCGATTGATGCAGCGAGATGTGTTTTTCCTGAGCCATTGGGACCAGTAAAAGTTAACATTCCAGAAGGGTTTTCTGAATACTTAAGAGCGGCGGTGTAAGCAATAGAAAACATTTGCTGATTTTCGGTATCTAATGACAAACCATTTTGGTCTAAGGTGTCAAATGTGAATCGAGTCAGTTGGCCGAGGTTACTATATTTTTGCAACCTCATGAATCTATCAGATTTGATTCTTTCCAACTGGCATTTACAGGTGGTTGCTTTACCGAAATTTGGATTGCCATGGGCTACTCTAGGGGTAAACCAACCTTTGTCACCACAGACTTCACAGCTGATGTTATTGTTGTCAGTAGAGACTTCGTCCAGTTCTTTTTCGGAGTTAGTAACGTTTAGTTCTTGCAGGATATCTTTGAGTTCTTCCATCCTTTTGACCTTCCCCTTGCCATCTTTCCAGAATGCGAGAAATATATCTCCAACTTCTAGCGTTATTTTTGGCAGATTCAATTATGGCTTTTTTAATCATTGATTCTGGATATTCAGACTTGGCTTTTTTTAATTCTTCCGCAATTATTGGTGTTAAGGGTGAGATATTTTCTTCAAATACCGCGAAAATATTTTCTTGGTTGTTAGTGTCTGCGATAGGCGGACTTTGTGGAATCTTTTCTAGAGTAAAAGTTATGGCTGGGGAAAGAGAAAAATTCATGTTTGCTGTTTCTTTCGAGGATATGGTGAGGATATTACACTTTTCAGCACATATCAAAACCTCTTCTAATTTCTTGCCAACATCACTGTCTTTCAGGAGTGAAATTATGATTGGATCATTTCTTAACTCGTTTGCTGTAAGGGTGACATTTAAATATGGTTTTTGACTGAACAATGAGATGATTCTCAGAATACATTTTAGATGTTGTTCCGAAGAAGTATTCTGGATTAGCTTGTCGAGAACTAGACTTTCTATTTGGATGATGTTTTTTTGGGCTACAATTGTTTCCATCAGATATTGCTCGGCTGTTGTGCTGGGAAACCAGTATTAGCAGTTAAGCTTTCGAATTTAACCCAATTTCTCTGAAAGTGTAGGTTTATTGTGTCAGTAGGTCCGTTTCTGTGCTTTGCAATAATTATTTCAGCAATATCTCTGGGGTATTCTTGAGTTGGGAATTTTCTTTGCCATTCGTCTTCATTTGTATAAACGTCTTCCCTGTAAATGAATGCGACGATGTCAGCATCTTGCTCGATGCTTCCACTTTCTCGCAGGTCAGAGAGTTGGGGCCTATGATTAGGTCTTTGTTCTATTGCACGGTTTAACTGAGAACAAGCCAGAATGGGGATGTTGAGATCTCTTGCTAATCCTTTAAGGGATCGGGAAATCTCACCCATTTCTTGAACTCTGTTATCAGATCGACCACTTCCCGATATAAGTTGAAGATAATCAATTACAAGGAAATCTAGATTGTATTCCATTTTGAGTCTTTTAGCCCTTGCTCTGATGTCCATAATAGTTTGAATAGGTGCATCGTCTACATAAATTGGAAGGTCTGACAAAACACCCATTGCATCCATAAGTCTGGCTTCATCGCGGTCACTAAGTAGCCGGATGTCTAAGTTTTTACTATTTACCTTGGCTTCACTAGATAACAATCTAACCGCGATTTGCTCCTTACTCATTTCCAAGCTGATTATTCCTACACATGCTCCGTCAGAGGCGGCATTCCGAGCGATGTTAAAAGCTAGTGTGCTTTTCCCAAGACTTGGTCTTGCTGCCAAAATGAATAAATCAGATCGCTGCATTCCGTTTCCCAATATGGCATCTAAATCTTCGAATCCTGTGTGTACTTTGGTGATTGAATGCAATTGGTTTTCGTGTTCAGAATTTCTATCTCCCATATATTCATCAAGGAGGGCTCTAATGTGTGTGAAATCCCCGCGTTGCTCTCCAGATCTAATCTGGAATAAAAGTTCTTCTGCATCAGTTAGAGTTGTGTCTACATTTGGAGTTCCGTTATAGCCCAAGGAAACAATATCAGAGCCAGCCTCAATTAGCCGTCTCATAATCGAAGCACGATACACCAAATCGCAATAATGTTCGATATGTATTGATGTAGGAGTGCTTAGTACCAATTGGCTCAAATACGAGGTGCCTGAAATTGCTTCTAAGTCATTTGTAAGTTGTAATTCATTGGCGACAGTAATTTGGTTGATAGCATCGCCTCTCTCCATGATTGAAAGGCAAGCTTTATAGCAAAGCCTGTTACGCTCGCTGAAAAAGTCATTAGGTTGGAGTTTTTCGGCGACTCTGTTAATTGAATCTCCATCAATAAGAATGGATCCTATAACTGCTTCTTCGGCTTCAATGTCGTTTGGAGGTAATTGGTCAGTATACAACTTAGGACCTTCGCCATGGATTAGTGATGTTTAGAGTTGAGGGTGGAAAAAGTATTCGGCTGTTCTGGATGTTTCAAGCCGACTCAGATTGATCTTCTTCTACAAGTTCTGTAGATTCATTTTCTAGATCATCAGAGTTTTCAGTAGATGAGTCAATGGGTTCCGATTCGATAGAGTCTGTTGGTTCGGATGTGTCCTCTGATTGAATTTCAATGGGTTCCTCAGGAGCATCCTCGGAAACAACTGAGAGTTTAATGGACGCATTAATTTCAGGGTGCAGTCGAATTCCAATTTCAAACTCTCCTAACTCTCTGATAGGGTCATTAATACTGATAAATTTTCGGTCAATTTCACGTTCAGATGTTTTGGATAGTTCGGCAGCTATTAAGGCAGTATTTACTGATCCATATAACCTTCCGTTTGATCCTGAACGCATTTCGATTGAGATTTCAGATCCGTCGATAGAATCTGCTAATTCCTGCATGTCAGACATGACTTTTACTCGTTCGCTATCTGCTTTTTCTGCCAAGCTTGTGACTCTTAATAATGCATCATGAGAGGCTGGTACGGCGAGGTTTTGAGGGATCAAATAATTCCGTGCAAATCCATTCTTGACTTCTTTAACATCCCCGCCTTTGGCGACTCCATATACATCTTCGAGGAAAACTACTTTCATGGCTAACTACCCCATTAAATCAATTATTTCTTTAGCAAGTCTATTGGACTTGGAAACAATTCGCAATAGCTACAAATGAAATGATTGAAATTATTATTGTTTTTAGTTTCTATCTGTAGGTAGAGTTTCTAAAAATTTGCTAGTGACCTGACTACATAACATCCGTCCTCGGTCAGTAAGTTTGAGATTGTAAGCATCCTTAGTTACTAGTCCAAAATCGATTAATTCAGTTGTGATATTTCCGAAAATCTCTTCAAAAGAAATACCAAATCGATTTTTAAATTTTTGAAAATTTAATCCGGAATTTAATCTAATGCCCATCATGACAGTATCAATAATTTCCATGTTAGTGGAAATATATTCAGTTTCTTCGATAGTTGAAAAATCTTTTAGCTTTTCGGGATTTAAACTACAGGAGAAAAGATCTTTTGCAGTAAGATTATCTGGCAAATTGGATGTTTTCTTTATATATTCTCGAGGGGATTTGATTGCCCAAAATCGTAATGGGTGTAGATAAGAATGAGCTCCAGGCCCTATTCCAATGTATGGTTCATTTTGCCAATAGGTTAAATTGTGAATGCTTTCATATCCATCTTTACACCAGTTTGAAATTTCGTAATGTTTATAATTTGCCTGAAGCATCAAACTTTGAGTTTCTGAGTACATGTCGGCTGTTATGTCATTGTCTGGGACCTCAATTTTCCCATTTCGTTCCCAGGACTCCATTGGAGTTCCTGGTTCTAAAGTTAGACAATAAAGGGATATATGTGTCGGGTTCAATTCCAGAGCTTTATTCAAGGTGTTTAGCCAATGGTCCTTGGTTTGTCCTGGTAGACCAAACATTAAATCTATACTGATATTTGAAAAACCGGAGTTAATTGCTTGTTTGTATGAAGAAATTGCATCTTCAGAATTGTGTCTTCTACCAATTTTTGTTAAAAGTTCATCGTCAAAGGATTGGATCCCAATGCTTAACCTGTTAATGCCTATTTGCAGGTAATTTTCGAGTTTTTGCGAATTCAAGTCTCCTGGATTGGACTCTATCGTTATTTCAGCATTTTCCGACACTTGAAAATTGGATCTAATGGATTGTATTACTTCGGCTAAACTTTGGTTTGGTATATATGAAGGTGTTCCACCCCCTAGGAAAATAGTTTTTGTTACGGGGTGATTTAAAGTTGCCCCCCAGAATTGTATGTCAGTTGAGATTGAGGCAATATAATTTGGAATTAATTGTTCAATTTTTTCATATGTGTTGAAGTCACAATAAGGACATTTTGTTTGGCAGAATGGAACATGCAGATATAATGACAAATCTTGTGTAATAGGATTGATCATTTAACTACACATTGAACAAAACGTGCATAATATCGCCGTCTTTCATTTCATAAGATCTTCCTTCTTGACGAATTAGGCCTTTGGTTTTTGCGTCCGGCATTCCGTCACATTCGATCAAATCGTCAAATGAAATTACTTCCCCCCTGATAAATCCCTTTTGAATGTCGGAATGAATTTGTCCAGCAGCATCAACTGCTACGGTTCCAGCTTGGATTGGCCAAGCACGATTTTCATCTTCTCCAACGGTGAAAAAAGTTATCAAGTTTAATAAATCATAAGTTAATCTGACCATTTGGTCTAAACCAGATTCTGTTATGGAAAGGGATTCTCTAAAATCCTTTTCATCTTCAGGTTCCATCTCTGTCAATTCCATTTCCAGTTGCGCAGCTAGTGCAGTGGTTTTTATTGATGGTCTTGCAATCAAATCGTTGATTTCTTCATATATATTGGCAACATGTTCAGATTGATCTTCATTGATGTTAATGACTACCATCAGTGGTTTATTTGTTAGCAAAGCGAAGTTTTTTATAGATAGTTGTTGATCTTCAGTTAAATTTTGTTCTCGAACATGAATTCCGTCTTCTAATTGAGATTTAATTTGCTCTAATACTGATTTTTCCTTTAGTAAGGATTGTTTCATGTCGGATTTAGGAGATTTCAACTGGGTATTTAATTTTTCAAGTCTACGTTCCAGAATTTCTATATCTGCGAATGACAATTCATAAAGCATTGTTTCTAGATCGTTTTGTGGGTTGGTTTTCCCTGAGGGATGTGGCACTGAAGGGTTTTGGAATGCTCGAATTGTCAATGCGAGAGCATCAGATCTTTGTAATAGGTTCAGGTACTCTCCTGAAATGCCGCTTGATTCTCCTAGTCCCTCTGGAGCTGTAGGTATGTCAATGAAGCGAATCTCCGCAGGTGTAGTTTTCTGAGGTTTGAAAATTTTGTTGAGCTGAGAAAATCTACCGTCTGGTACTTTTGCTACTCCGATATTTGGTTTATTGGATTTTCCACCAAATGATGCGACCTCAGCTTTTCCTTTCGTGACAGCATTAAATACAGTTGTTTTTCCACTTTGATTTAGTCCGATGATTGCTATTTCCAATTTTTTCCTTCATCTTCTTCGATAATGTTAGATGTTCCTTCTATAATTGTATCCTTATTTTGAGATTTTGAGAATTTTCTGTGGGTCAAATTTTCTAAATGTTCGAATACTACATTTGAAGGAGAAAAAATAAGGAAAAGTGAAACACCAATTATTAAAGATGCAATATCATCAATTTGTCCTAAGATTGGAATAAAATCGACAATAATGTCAAATGGAGAAACGATATATATTAGGGTGACTGGTACGATTGCTTTTGTGAGAAGTGGCACTCTACTATCCGTCAATAGACGCCAAACTAATCTAAAGACATTTCGGAAGATGGGATAAATGAATGCATATTTAAGCAAGTTTAGCTCCTATATCCAAATTAATTCCCCATAGAGTTTTAGAAACCATCTGGCAAATCATTAGTTGATTGTTGAAAGGTATTCAAATTTTCTTTTTGGGTAATTTCGACTATGCTTTTTCATAATTATAGCAATGGTTTAAATTAAGTATCTAGTCAAGGTGTTAGGATCATAAAATGATTGAATTGAAAGCTCCATCAAACATTATTATTTCTGATGTTAAAATTGTACCCTTAAAACAAAGGGAATATATTGGTTCACTAGAACCAGCATGGGATCCTGGTGGATCTAAAAGTTTTCGAATAGGTGGTGGCGCTTTCACTCAAATCCATACTAATGAAGGACTGATTGGAATTGGACCATCGATTGACAAGAATTTTCTTCAGGAAGTTAAAAATCTTGTGGTGGGACAAAGTCCATTTAGTGTTTATGAAATAAATAGTAAATTACGCTCAAACATATTCGCTCCTCCTTACAATGGTAATGCTGGCGTAGACATCGCCTTATGGGACATTATTGGCAAATCTTTGTCTAAGCCACTCTTCGAATTGTGGGGAGGGTCAAATAGACAAATTATTCCATATGCAAGTTTTGTGGTTTTGTCCGAACCTCAAGAGCGGTCAGAACTTGCCTCATCTCTTAAACAGCAAGGATGGAAAGCAATCAAACTTCGGCTTCATCACGAGCGAATTGAAGATGATATTAGAACCGTTGAATTAGTTCGTCAAGCAGTTGGAGATTCGATGGAAATAATGGTGGACGCCAATCAAGCCGAATCATTCCAAGAACGGCCGTTAGGAGTGCAGTGGGATTTTCAAAGAGCTCTTGATACCGCGAAAGAACTTGAAAAATCAAAAGTTTATTGGCTTGAGGAGCCCTTGAAAAGGTTTGACTATGATGGGCTATCAAAATTGGCTGAGCTTACTTCAGTTTCATTGGCGGGAGGCGAGAACAATTCCCAAATCCAAGATTTCAATAATATGTTTGAAAAAAATGCTTATGACATTATCCAACCAGAAAGTTTGGTAATGGATGGAGTTACTGAACTTTTAAATTTAGGGGAATTGGCTAAAAAATTTGGTAAAAGGATTGTGCCACATCATGGTGGAGGTGAAATCGGATTGATTGCTCATATGCATCTTGTGGCCGCCTGGACTCATGCACCCTATTTAGAGTTATTAAATGATCCTCCTGTAGGTTCATACGAACATAAACTTTCAATTATTAAAGATCCACCTTTAGTGAATGAAGGATATATTGTGCTTCCTGATTCACCAGGTCTTGGAGTAGAAATTGATTGTGACTTTATTGATTGTTAGACATAAAAAATTTTGAAGAAAGTGTTAAATTTACCACTGAGACATTGTTGGTTGCGAGTTGGGTAATGAGAGATTAATCTGCCCTGCCAATATCGATGGATACGTCCGACGGAACCCGAATTTGATAGACGGCCTTACCTGTTTTCATACACATTAGAAGTGTTTCAAAAGATCAGCGTTACTAGAGCAGTGGACAAATTCTTCATATTTTGTGAATCATTATATCTCTAATATTTGGTCAATTCTTTTTTAGCGGTAAGCATATTTTTAAAAGGTGTCAGACAATAATCCCATGAAAGAATAGCTCCCTTCGCTCCGTTTTCCATAGCACATTGAACTCCCCTTCGGATTTTATCTTCGGATTCTGTAGGTAAGCAATTAATTCCAGGATAAATAGGTTTGCCCGACAATTCTCGGGCAAGCTTAACACCCTCTCCTATTTCTTCTGGACTTAGCGGTTCATCGTAAGTACAGGAGTAGAACATCGGTTTGATCCAATCACAGTATTTGGAAAGTTCGCTAAATTGAGTTTGATATTTCCAGTCGTCCTTAGCTCCATAAATATCAAGTCCGACATTGTAATCACGCTGTTTGGATTTAATTCGATCATAAAGTCTTTTATGTAACCGCGTCATAATAGAAGACCGAAATCGTAACCAATCTAAATACTCAGGAACTGATAAAAGAAACCTCATAACTTCGTCGGCAGATTTCATTTTCTCTACTTTGTGGGGAATAAAACCAAGTTTAACTCCCTTAAGTAATCCTTCTTTCACCTTATCTACATTAATCCCGTTTGCTTCAGCTTCAACAACACAAACCGCGCAAAAGCAGCTCAATCCCATTTCTGGATTAGAAAAACTAGGGATGCCAAGAGCATCGGCAAGTTCGTCAGTTAAGCTTTGAAACCCGAATAGAGAGTAATGATCCAATAAGGCGAGGCAAAAACCGTCTAATTCATATTTGGCGTCTAGGTGATCTATTAAGCTGTCGTAAA
>CAZWTJ010000031.1:0-18139 GCA_964637555.1 uncultured Dehalococcoidia bacterium
TATGGCAAAGGGTTTTAGGAATGCTTTGCCCGTTAACCGCCTTCATGTTTAAACTTGGATACTGTTCTACATTAGGAAATCGATGCACAATCAAAGCGTATACCTTAATGTCAAATTTTTTACAGGCATCAGCTACCTCACGAAATAAATCTCTTTCTTGCAGAATGGGGATCGTTGTTTTAACAGGTTTGATCAGGGTTGTTTCATAAAACTCAGGACAAGGTTCGCAGTTGAAATTATCACAATCATAGTTTTCATCTGTAGAGTTAGGTAAAGGGCCCCAGGTTTTAGTTGATTGATAATCAATGTGTGAAGCTAGTAACAAAGTATTAACGCCACCTTTATTGACCATGTTTTTTAGGGCATTATCAATTCCTTCATGTATGAATTGTGAAAAATAAAAAGATTGCGTACCAATTATCAATGGGTTATTCATAAACAGGATTCACTTTCTGAACGATAATAACGTTTAAAAATCGAGTCAATTCTACAATACATTAGGGTTTGAATGTAGACGAGGGTTTTCTATCAAGCTTGCCGTAGGAATCAGAAGTAGCCCATTACAAAATGCCGTAAATAGGGAAATACTAGCAACCCCAATAGTACCTATGATATCTTCGTATCAGATGCTCAAGTTTGTAAGTGATGTCTGCGACCACACAATAATAAGAGATAAATATGCTAACAGCATTGATTGGCAATGATGATTTTGAGATAGATGGTATTTGTTCAGGGATTCGAGAGACTGTTTTACCTGAAGAATTGACGGATATCAATACTACAATTTTGGATAGCACCAGAAACAATTTGCAAGATTTGATTGCGCATTGCAACACAATTCCGTTTATGTCTAACCTTAGGTTGGTGATAGTCCATGAGTTTTTTTCTTTGATTACAGAGACATCTCAAAAATCAACTAAAGTTAATTCAGACAAGAGTGATTGGTCTTTGGTCAGAGATTTCTTAGATTCCATCCCAGACACGACACATTTAGTTATTATTGATGAAAATTTACCTAAGATTAGAGGAGTTTCAGATTATGTAAAAACTCACTCAAAGTTTTTACAATTGCAGTTGCCAAGAATATATGAAATGCCTCAGTGGATTAGTGGGCAAGCCAAAAAAATTGGAGTTTCAATTGACCAAGCTGCCATTTCTGCATTAGTTGAGTCGATAGGAAATAACAAAAGGTTAATAGATCAGGAACTAAAGAAACTGAATTTGTACTCCAACGGTACTAAAATTTCACTTGCTGATGTTAAAGAAACTGTCGCGTTAGTTAGGGAGGCTAGTATTTTTAGCGCTGTTGATTCCATTTTTGAATGTGATCCAAATAGATCATTTAATTTGATTAAAAGGATACTAGACGATGGGAATTCGCCTAGTTATATAATTACAATGATTGTCAGACAGGTAAGGTTATTGATGCTTTGTAAAGATTTAAGATTTCATGGATTGTCAGATGTTGATATTGGTAAACGTCTTAGTCTGGCTCCTTTTGTGATGAAAAAGATTTTCCAATATGAAAAATCTATTGAAATGTTTAATCTTAAATCCATGCACAAATTATTACTTGAAGCAGATTATGCTCTAAAATCAGTAGCAACTTCTCCAGAGATGATATTGGATTTGTTGATTGCTGATTTGTGCCATAATTTAAATAGGAATAATTAATCCTTTTGTAGTCTGATTGGATGGAATCTTCCAGCTTTTAATGCGATTATTAGGTCTTCAACGTCGTTGATTTCGTCTAAGAATTCAGTTGCACATTTTCCTATATCTTCTACAGAATGTGCATCACTTGCTCCAGATCCTGGAATTTGAGATTTGCGTGAAATATCCTTGGAGAATTGGTTCTGATAGTCTGTTCCTCTTCCATTAAGAGTGTCAATTGAGTCAACCATTGAAAGTACAGGATTGTTTATGACTCTAGAAATCATTTCTTCATATTCTAAAGAATTTTGGTGAAATTTTTCATCAAAAACTCTTCTGTAAGGGTGAGCTAAAATCATTGCCCCACTAGATTGTTCTATCAAGGATTTCACAAAGGAAGCGCTGTGCATTCCGAAGATATAATTCTCTAATCCAAATGTTAGCAAGTGGCCTTCGGCAGTAGTAATTTCTGCTCCTGGAATGATTAGGAAATCATGTGACTTGGATAGTGATAATGATTCATTGATTGAAAAAAATCTATCATGGTTAGTGATACATATCCCATCGAGATGAGATCTTTTAGCTGATTCAATTAATTCTTCAATGGTAATGGAACTATCGTCAGAATCCGGGGTTGTATGAGTGTGAAGATCTATAATCAAAAAAGTACCTTTAAAATAATTCGAATTTTTTCAATTGATATCATTAAAGTCAAATTGGTTAATCCTGTCACATAAGTTGAGTTGACTTGTATCAAGACGGCTGCTATACTTCAATATAATCACAAAATTTATGTTTTGGTGGAGATATTTATGGTAGGTCGCAGAGAACATTATACAGAGATGGCTCAATCTGTAATTACTCAGTCTCAAGAACTAGCAAGAGAATTACATCATACTCAGTGGTCTGATTTGCATGTATTGACAGCATTATTGCAGCAGACTGAGGGTATTTCTATGTCGGTTATTTCAGAGTTGAAACTAGATATTTCAAAATTGAAAAGTTTAGTAGAGAGACGATTATTGACTTCTCATGTTTCTGGCTATGCGGGGGATCAGTTATATATTACTCCCGGAGTCAAATCCTTGCTTCAAGATGCTGCAGTAGAAGCTAGGCATATGCAGGATGAGTTAATTAGTACAGAGCATCTTTTTCTAGCATTATCTAGAAGACAAAATGGCCCCATTGCAGAGATATTTTTTGAGATGAATATTGATCCTGAGGCTGTATACCAGGTACTCCAAAAAATTCGTGGTGGCCATAGAGTAATGGATTCTAAAGCTGAAGGAAAATACGGAACTTTGGAAAAATATTCCATTGATTTGACGGACCAGGCCAAAAAAGGAAAACTTGATCCTATAGTTGGTAGGGATGAAGAAGTGGCGAGAGTGATTCAGACACTTCTCCGCAGGACTAAGAATAATCCCGTTTTAATTGGTGGCGCCGGTGTAGGGAAGACCGCCATTGCTGAAGGACTTGCTCAAGCTGTATCACGAGGTTCTGTTCCTGATGCATTAAAAGATAAGAGAGTAATGGCATTAGACATTGGAGCGATGTTGGCAGGTTCAAAATTCCGAGGCGAGTTCGAAGAAAGGCTTAAGTCTGTAATGGATGAGGTCAAGGCATCAAATGGTGGAGTTATTTTGTTAATTGATGAGATTCATACTGTTGTTGGTGCAGGAGCATCTGAGGGTGCGATTGATGCTGGAAACATGATGAAGCCAGCATTGGCTCGAGGTGAATTGCAAACTATTGGTGCTACTACTGAAGATGAATATCGTAGGTACATTGAGAAAGATGCCGCCTTGGAGAGAAGATTTCAGCCTATCAGAGTTGATGAGCCTGAAACAAATGATGCCATTGAAATGCTAAAAATTTTGCGGCCGAAATATGAAAATCATCATGGAGTCAAAATCACTGATAATGCATTGGAATCTGCTGTGAGTTTATCCCAACGGTATATTTCTGAAAGATTATTACCTGATAAGGCCGTTGATTTGATTGATGAAGCTGCTAGTGGAGTACGGATTAGGATGGAAATGCCATCTAGGGAAATTGTGCAATTTAAAGAAACTATTCAAAAATTAAATCTAGATGAAGAATCCGCTGCTCAAGAAGGTGATTATGAAACTGCAGCTAGAATAAAGTCGGAAAGACTTAAAATTGAGGAAGATCAAGATCACTTGATCCCAAATGACCAAGGTGATAAATCACCAGAGATGAATGTAACTGCAGAAGACATTGGTCGTTTAGTTTCTGCATGGACTGGGGTGCCAGTTCATCGATTATTGGAAACTGAAGCAGAGAAATTAATTAACATGGAAGACAGGCTTCACAATCGAATTGTGGGTCAAGACAACGCAGTTTCATCTATTTCTGATGCGATTCGAAGGGCAAGAGCCGATTTGAAAGATCCAACTAGGCCAATCGGAAACTTCTTGTTTTTAGGTCCGACTGGTGTTGGTAAGACTGCTCTTGCAAGAGCCCTTGCAGAGTTTTTGTTTGATAGTCAGGAAAATCTAGTAAGAATAGATATGTCTGAATATATGGAGCAACACAGTGTATCAAGATTGATTGGAGCACCTCCAGGGTATATTGGTTTTGAGGAGGGAGGTCAATTAACTGAGCTAGTTAGAAGAAGGCCTTTTCAAGTAATTTTATTCGATGAGATTGAAAAGGCTCACCCCGCAGTTTTTGATATTTTGCTGCAATTGATGGATGACGGACGACTTACTGATGGCCAGGGTAGAACTGTAGATTTCCGTAATGTTGTGGTGATAATGACCAGCAATTTAGGAAACTCTACTGGTTCTGAAGAACCAATGGGTTTTTTGAAAGGCAAAGATATTGGAGATGCAAGATTAAGGTCATCTATTGAAGATGCGATTAAAAAGAGTTTTCGGGTTGAATTCATTAATAGAATTGATGAGATTGTAATCTTTGATTCTTTGGAAGAGGATCAAATATATCAAATATTAGATTTAATGATATCTGAAGTCCAAACTAGGCTAAATGCAAAATCAATTAAAATTTCGATTTCTGATCACGCTAAATCATTTATTGTTGAAAACTGGTATGACTCGAATTTTGGTGCAAGACCCCTAAGGAGAGCTATTCAAAAAGAATTGGAAAGTGAGCTTGCGAAGAGAGTTTTGTCAGGAGAAATTCTTGAAGGTGAAACAATTTGTGTTGATACTAACGAAGGAGCATTGGTTTTCTCAAAAGATGAATCCAAGGAATTGTTAGAGCCAACTCCTAAAGAGTGACTATTTTCTAGATTTATTTCTTAGTATCTATTTCTCTGTTGCAATAGCGATTACGGCTGTATATAATTTTCATAATCTAATAGTGTTGGTGATTACATTGTCCAAAGATTCTAGTTTTAATGGTGCTAAACGTAATTTTTTGCTGGTTATTCCGCTAGGTGTTTTAGCTGCTTTTTTTGTGAAGTTTGTTGGGGGGAGATTTTTTTCTGAATCCCAAAATAATGATTCGGAAATTAAGCGATATGTATCCAATTTGCCTGTCGACTCTATTTATATGCCTGATCCGAATAGGTATAAGAATTTATAAATTCTTTAGCAGCTTGGTTTTTCAACATTTCAATTTGCCTTTTTTGATTTTTGTATTAATCCAAAGATGTATTGCGTGGTTTGAAGATACACAAAACAAACATTTGAGAATAATTGTGTAGGTTTTGAAACGCGAAATTTTTTTAGTCATTTTGGTGTCTAACCACCTTTTATCCTTTAGCAGAAGCTCTAACGTCTGAATCCCTATCATTGCTGGTATTAGTATCGATAATCTTAATCTTAGATTGTTTTTCGGAAGCATCCGGATGTATTTATCTGCTGATATGAAATAGCTAAAACTATGATTTATTAGATGCTTTAGTAGACTTTCTGTTTGGGGAGTATTTGAATTTGATAGCAAATCGGATGTTTTGAGTTGGTATAAATCTAGAGTAGTAGTTGGAATATAGCACCTTCCATTCCTCAAATCATTTGTGATATCCCGGATAATGTTTGTTAGTTGAAGTGCTTTTCCGAAATCTATCCCTAGTAACACCATTTCATCCATTTTCGAGTCATCAATGGCATTTGTCTTTTTGTAAGCTACTTTTGTCCAAAATTCACCAACTGAACCTGCAACAAAATAGATGTAATCTTCTAATTCCTTCCAATCATTAAATGAGTGGACTTTTTTGGGATTCGTTGAATCGAATGTCGAAAGATCCATTTGCATTCCCGAAATTAATTTTTCGGTCACGCGAATTATTTCAGTTTGTTCGAAAGAGGATAGCGAAGCAAGGAATTGAATTTGTTGAGGGATTGAAAGCAATAACATTTTTTCAGGGGATAATTCATTTTCAGAATTTGTTATATCTTCATCAAAAATATTGAATCCTCTGGGATCTATTTTTGCAATCATGCTTTTAAACGAGCAAAGGTTTTCAAGTTTCTTAGAGTTCTCGAAAATTGTTGTGTCTGTGATAGTATCAGCCGTTCTACCAAGCATGTATGCTATCGAAAAAGGGGTCCGGAGAGTTTTTGGTAGAAGACGAATTGTTATATAGAAAGACCTTGAAACTTTTTTCAGGAGGGAAGTGTCATACGTGTAGTTCATTCGGAAATATCTTTACAATCTTATTTGTCAAAAATCCTATCTCTTGCTACCGCGTCTTCATATTCTTCAGGGGTGTTGAAGTCCAGTCTGAGAGAGGGATCATCAATATTTAGACTATTTATTTCGGGATTGTGTAATTTCAATACTTTTCGAATGCCCTGAGTTTGCTCGTCGATGTTGTTTAATTCGGTTTTAAGTGCAGAGGAGAAGATTAGTGGATGTCCTCCAATCCCATTGTACTTTGGCGATGTAATTATGGCGTTAATAGAAATGTGTCCAGTTAAAACTCTTGAAATGGTTTTTGGAGATCTTGGCTGATCAATTGCTAGCAAAATAATAGCTGTACTGTCTTTAGCAACATGTTTTAGGCCTGATTTGATGCTAGAAGTCTTACCGGTTTTATAATCGGAATTGACAGTGATCTTTACCCGATTGTGGTTATTAGGGGTTATGGTTTTAATGACATTTTGATGTTCGTGTCCCAATACTAAAATCACTTCATTGGCACCGCCATTGAATAAAGATTCGATTTGATAATTTACCAGATGCTCTCCTCTCCATTGGAGTAATGGTTTAGGAGTGCCCATTCGCGAAGAAGTCCCTGCGGCTAATAAAAGTGCAGATATGTAAGCAGTCATCTAATTTGTTAGTGAAATTTCGGGGGTTTCAGATTGGACTTTATTGTTTATACGGTCTATTCGCCAATCTTCAAGTTTCATGGATGATCCATCTCCTCCGAGACGAAACATTAGGATTTCAGAAATGATGCTAATGGCAATTTCTTCGGGCGTTCTAGCATTTATTGATAGTCCTAAAGGAGATCGAATTTCACGAACTCTTTCAATTGGAATTCCATCCCGTAAGAGATCTTCATAAATTAAAATAGTCTTTCTTTTACTTCCAAGCAGTCCAACGAATGATGCATTTGTACGAGCAGCGGCTCCCAACGCAACATTATCGTATCTGTGACCACGAGTAGCAATTATTATAAATGTGTTTGGATTAATAGGTAATTCGGCAAGTGCAAGTTCGGGGTTTTTGCTTACAAGCAAGTCTGCTTCTGGAAACCTTTCAGGATTGGAAAATTCTAGTCTGTCGTCTGTAATGAATAATTGGAAACCAAGTGGCTTTGCTAACGCCGCTATTGCCTTTGAAACATGTCCTCCACCACATAGAACGATCTGAGGGGGAGTAGTAAAGGCTTCGATGAAACATTCAGACCCATCTTCGGTTTTTAAATACTGATTACCACCATGAATCATTAATGTTTTTGCGATTTCGCAAACATCTTCCTCAAGTTTTTGATTTCCCAGGGATCCTGTAATTTCATTTGAATTATTGATCATCATCTTTGATCCAATTTTTAGTTTTGTGATTGAACCACTTTTGATGATTGTTGCTAAAGCAACTGCGCCATATCCCTGATAAGCTTTCGAGATTTTTTCAGAATAATTCAAAAATTGATCCGGTTCATATACTGGGTCAATTAAAAAATACATGGTTCCCCCACAAACCAATCCGTCTTGGGCAGCCAATTCTTCATTTAATTCATAATCACGATATTGGGGGCCACCTTTTCTTTTCATCAATTCTTTTGCAGCAAACCATATATCACCCTCAACACATCCTCCACCAAGTGTTCCTACACCACTACCATCTTCTCTGACCAATAATTTTGCGCCAGATTTTTGAGGAGTAGATCCCTTAGTGTCAATTACTGTAGCTAAAACCAAAGGATTCCCATCCTTAAGCAAGTTTGTTGCTTCGTCAAAAACGTCCTTCATGTTTCCTCTCCGAATTTCTGGAAGGCTTAAACTAGGTTTAAGCATAACATATTACTTTAAAAAATTTGAATTGCTTGAAGAAAAACTTTCTACTATACGGGATAATTTGCTTGATCCACGATTTGGGCCAACAACAACTACGTTCAGGTTAGATTTTTTGAAAACATCATCTATAAATTTAAGTAAATCACTTGATTGGACATTGTTGATCTTCGAGATTGTTTCTTGCATTGTGTCTGCTTTGCTCGAATATATATATTCTTGTCCAATTTTATATGCAGCAGAACTTGTATTCTCGCCATCAAGTAATAACCTTCCGGTGATTAGTTTCTTGGCATTGGATATGTCTGAATCTTGGAGGGTATAAGAAAAGTTTGAAATCTGGAATAAGATTTGTTCTAGCGCATTGTATAGGTTTTTAGGATTTATACCTGCTGAGATTACTAGAGCTCCTGTATCAGTAAAATTTATTAAATCACTATGAATATCATAAGCAAATCCACTCAACTCTCTTATGTTGATGAATAGTTTGCTGCTCATTGATCCTCCGAGTATTGTATTGATGATTTCTTGGAAAAATTTATCTGAAGCACGAAACAGTGGGTGACAGAAACCCAATGTGAGTTGAGATTGTTCAATGTTACGGTATTCAGTTTTAATTTTTGGATTTTTTTGGTCGTGATTGAATTGAGGAAAAGTTTTGGGGATAGATTTCCTCCAATTCTTTGATAATTGGTCAATGAAAAGTGTTATTTCATCATGATTGATATTTCCGGCCAAACTCAAAATAATTCCGTTTGGAATATAGTATGACTCTAAGTGTTCAATTAATTGAGATCTGTTGATCGAAGCTATCGTTTTTTTTGTGCCTGCTATCTCCATTCCTAATGGATGATCTTCCCATAGCAGATTTGTCAAATACATGTCAGCTAGTGAAGAAGGCGAATCTGTAATCATGCTAAGTTCTTCTGTTATTACAAGACGTTCGGTCTGAATTGCATCTGGATCAAAGAGAGGATCTAAGATCATGTCAAACAAAATCCCGATCGAATTTTTCATCTCAGATTTATTGATACGTATTACAAATGATGTATATTCTGATTCAGTTGAAGCATCTATTAATCCCCCTCCAGTTTCTATTTCGGATGCAATTTGATATGGCTTCGGTCGTTTATGGGTACCCTTGAACAGCATATGTTCAATAAAGTGTGAAATCCCGGAATTATCTATGGATTCATACCTAGAACCAACTTTAGCAAACAAGCAAATAGAAACTGACTCAGAAGCAGGCATTTTTGAAGTGAGAATTGTAAGACCATTATCTAGAATCGTTTTGGAGATAGTTTCTGATTCCATTGTTAAATTGTGTTGCGAATTATAACTTGAGATTTTTCTTCCTGAATCTTGATTACCGAGGCAGCAGAATCTGTACCAAACCCTTTATTCTGTGCTTCGATGTATTTTTGCTGAACTAAGTTTGAAACTTCCATAGGGACTCTTTTTGATTTTCCAAGTTCAGTCGCTAGCCCAACATCTTTTGCGGCGAGATTTAATTGGAATCCCGGTGAAAAATCATCTTTAAATAGTGTTGTTGGGAAACTGTGCATTTGTCTGGAATCTCCAGTGCTAATTGAAATTGCATCATATAGAATTTCGGGTGAAACGCCTGCTTTTACACCCATGGTGAAAGCTTCGCCTAATAAAACATGAAGGCTTAGCCCAATTAAGTTATTTGTGATTTTACATATTGTCCCAGATCCCAACTCCCCGCAATACATTGTTTGTGTTCCTATCGATGATAGAAGTGGCTTGTATTTCTGGTAAATTTGGGATTCTCCACTAACCATAATACAAAGAGAACCATCTTCTGCCCCTTTAACTCCACCACTAACAGGGGCATCTAGGAAATGGAAATCTTGTGAAATGGCAAGTCTACCAATTTTATTAATCATTTCCAATGATGTAGTACTAAGATCGAAAAATATTGTTCCCGATTTTATTCCTTCAATAATTCCACCTTCTCCAAATGTCACTTCATCTAAAATTTGGGGTGTTGGGAGAGACGTAAAAATCACTTCGGAGCTTTGAGCTAATTGTCTGGGAGATTGGGATATTTTAGCCCCGTTACCTTTTGCTATTTCCAAAGCTGATTTATCTATATCAAATACTGTTAATGTGTGGCCCTCTTCTATTAAATTCCTGATCATGTGTTGACCCATGAAACCAGCTCCAATGAATCCGACTTCCATTACAAACTCCTTTTTTCAATATTGAACTGATATATAAAATACTTTTTGATCTTATGGGTTTTCAAATATTCTGAATTTTTAATTTTGGGAAATATAATTTTGACTATAAAGAATTCGCCAATATTTCAACCAAGTGATGAGATTTTTTGCCAGTACCGCTAAAAATCTGTTGCCTACAAGAAACTCCTTCAGATACGATCGATGTTTCTTTTGATGAATTTCGTATGACAGGTAGGAGTTCTCTTTCCCCTATTTGGTTTGAAATATCAAAATGTTCTTTTTCAAATCCAAACGACCCTGCCATTCCACAACATCCCGAGTTAATTTCAGAAATTTCAGTGCCTGGAAGTAGTTGCAATGTTTTTAGTGCGGGATCAGTCCCAATCATAGCTTTTTGGTGACAGTGTCCATGAAATGCAATTGTTTCAGGAGGGTTTTTGAAATCGATAGAGGAGCCATTTTCAATTGCAAAAAGGACAAATTCCTCAATTAGCATGGTATTTTTAGCGATCAGGAGACCCATCTCTCTTGTTTCTTCGTCAACCAAATCATTAAAATCATCAAGAAATCCTAGGATACAACTGGGTTCTAGCCCTATCAGCTTTTTGCCTTGAGATACATGCGTATAAAGTGATTTTATATTATATTGAACATGTTTTTTGGCTTTGTCCATCATTCCACTTGATAGCATTGGTCTACCACAGCATTTTACATCAGGTATCTCAACTTCATATCCCAATGCTTCAAGCAGTTTAACTGCTGATTTGCCTATTTCTGGGTGATTGTAATTTGTAAAAGTGTCCGGGAAAAGTACAACTTTCCCCTTTGGTTGTTCTAAGTGAGAGTTTCTAGATTTATACCATTGAATGAAAGTAGTTTTAGAGAATCTAGGCATTTCTCTTCTCTTGTCGATTCCAGCATATTTTTCTAATAATTCTTTCATCAAAGGTGATTGTAAAACCCAATTAGAAATTGGGGTGGTGATTGACCCAAGTTTACTAAGGAGGGCAATGTTGCCAAAAATATGATTTCTTAAAGTTTGGCCATTTTTTTCATGGTAAAGATTTAAGAAATCATATTTTAACTTTGCCATATCGACGCTTGAAGGGCATTCAGATTTGCAACCCTTACACTCAAGACATAAATCTAAAACCTGATGCATTCTGGAGCTAGTTAAGGATTCTAATGGCAAATCTCCAGAAATCGCAGATCTTAGGGCAGTTGCTCTCCCACGAGTCGAGTGTTCTTCATCCCTGGTTGCCATATAAGATGGGCACATTGTTCCATCTAGTTTTCTACACGCACCCTGTCCATTACACATTTCTAGTGCTTTAGCAAATCCGCCCTCCCGGCTATAAGAGAAACCCGTAGGAATTGTTTGAGTGGAATAATTTGGGTCGATTCGTAGATTTTTTTCCATGGGAGAGGAATCAACAATTTTACCTGGATTCATAAGGCCCTTTGGATCGAAAGCATTTTTTACTTTGCGAAAGGCATCATAAATCGTGGATCCAAAGACTTTTTCATTTAGATGGCTCCTTACCAGTCCGTCACCATGTTCGCCACTTAAAGAGCCACCAAATTCGATTACTAAATCACAAATCGCGTCAGAAATATCTTTCATCTGTTGAATTCCTGTATCGGTTTTCAAATTCACAAGCGGTCTGATGTGTAAACAACCTACGCTTGCATGACCGTAGTAATCAGCTTCTGTTTTGTTGTCTTTAACAATTTGATCAAAGCGTTGAATAAATTGTGGTAGTTTTTCTGGGGAAACTGCGGTGTCTTCAACGAATGGAAGAGGTTTTGAATCACCCGGTTTACTCATTAATAGACCTAGCCCTGCTTTCCTGACTGCCCAAACTTTTGATTGTTCTTCGGGTGAAGTAACAGATAATGTGGAGTAGCCCAGTTTTCGTTGCTTAGCACGGGATTGAAGTTTAGCGAGTTGGTCGGCGACTTCTTTTTCAGTGTCTCCTATAAATTCCACGACGAGTAGAGAATTGGGATTCCCATCGATGAAATTAGAAATTCTGGAGTACGATAAATTTTGTCTCGTTTGGGTGATGATACTGTTACCAATATGTTCAATCGCAGCAGGATTGAGATCCAAAATGTCTACAGTCGCTTCCATTGATTCAATTAAATCATTGAAATGTAATACCGAAAGTCCTTTGTACTTAGGGATATCTACGAGTTTAAGTTTGGCTTCAGTTACAGCAATTAAAGTCCCTTCAGAACCCACTAAAAATTCAGCCATGTTTAAGGATTCATTGGAAGCTAAATGGTCTAGGTTATACCCACCTACGCGTCTTTGAATGTTTGGGTACCTATCGACAATTTCAGCTCTATGATCGTTTGTAACAGAGCGTAAGGTCTCATAAATTTTTCCTTCTAGGGATTCTTCCATTGAGATATCATTAAATTCTTTTTCGCTAATGGGACCAAATTTTGCATGTTCTCCATTAGATAAAATTGCTTGAATATCTATAATATTGTCACTGGTTTTCCCCCAAATTATTGAGTGGGCTCCACAAGAATTGTTGCCAATAGCACCACCTACATTACCTCTATTACTTGTGCTAGGATCGGGGGTGAACATCAAATTGTATTTTTTAATTTGACGATTCAATTCATCAAGTACTATACCTGGTTGAGTACGCACCCATTTTTCGTCTGTATTGATTTCGATCATTTCTCTCATGTATTTTGAGAAATCAATTACTATTGCATTGCCGACTGTTTGCCCTGCTAAACTGGTTCCTCCACCTCGAGGCAAAATGGGAACTGAGTTCTTATGGGCGATTTCAATGGTAGCTGACACATCGTCCGTATTCTTCGGGATAACTACGCCGATGGGTGTCATTTGATAAATGCTAGCATCAGTGCTGTACAGCAGACGGGTTAGTTCATCAAATTTAACCTCTCCATATATATTGTTTTGGAGCTCTTCAATCAATTGGTTGGTATCTGAAATGTTAGTTGTAATCATGGTTGAAGGATACCATTATTTTCTGATTACTACACTTTGTACTGAGGGTAAATTATGTTCAAATTATTGATTGTTTCGTTACTACTTTAATCCTGAAACGACCCATTCTAGAATTATTTTAATCCTTGTGAGTGAGGAGGTTGAAAATAAAGGAACTAAAAAGCTAGAGAGGGACAGCCTGAATTAAAAATGACGGGATGTTAATTCCAATTACAATTAATGGGATATCCGGAGAATTTTGTATGTGGATTTCCCTCTTGGGGTTTGGACAGATATTTTGTCACCTTTAGCTTTGTTTAATAACGCTTTGCCTATGGGGGATACAATAGAAATTCTGCCTTTTAGTGGATCGGCCTCTGCCTGGCTCACTAGTGTATATTTTTTTCTGCCAGTAGTCTTAATATCAGACTCTACTTCCACTTCAGCACCTATCGTAATCACGTCAGATTTTGCTTTTGATTCATCTATGATTGTTGCTTCAGATAGATGATGTTCTAACTCCGAAATTCTTTGTTCGGCCATGCCTTGAGCTTCTCTAGCAGCTTCAAGTGGTGCGTTCTCACGTACGTCTCCAGTTCCCGCGGCGTGAGCAATGGCTTCAGCTCTTTCAGGCCTTCCAGATTTTAGTTGAGCCAATTCATCACTTAATTTTAGGTGCCCTTCAGGGGTCAATTCAAGGCGATTGCTAGACATCATCTTTGAGGTTTTCGTATTTGTGCTATTTCTGGAACTTCGCCTTATCCGTATGTGTAGAGCCAAATTCTCGGATATGAATCCGCTTTGGTACGAAAAACGTAAGAAAGATCGAATCTCCTTAAGTTTTTGTTCAGACATTTTCGATAAACCTTTACGAAGTTCACTTTCGAAAAAGTCATCAATGTCTGAGGGTTTAACTGCAGAGAATGATTTAGATTTACCATCTGAGTGTGAAACTAATCTTTGTGAAAATTCATCCAAAAAACTCTTGGTTCTTGCTGAAACAGGTTTGTTACTTTCAAGTTTTTCAATGTATTTTGTTAAGGTTTGTTCGACGGTGCTTGATGAATCCAAATTCAAGTGATCTCCTTATGAGCTTATTAGATGGTAGTTAACCAAATCTTATGTGTCAACGTAACAACCCCAGGATTTGCTTTTTAGTCAAACATTATAAAAAACATGTACAACATTACCTTTATCTTATCAAAAAACAACAATAAAATTGAGGCAAAGTTAAAATACAAGTAATTTCTCTAGTGGAGTTGCAGAAAGTGACTAAATATGGATGACCTGGATACCAGGATTTTAACAATGTTGCAAGAAGACGGGCTTTCTCCAAATGCTAGAATTGCTAACAAAGTCGGAGTAAGTGAAGAGACTGTTCGCCGAAGAGTTAAGCGGATGCTTAAAGATGATTATTTGCGGGTTGTTGCTGTTCCGAACACGGAAAAAATGGGATTTAGTTCGCAAGTTCTCATTGGTTTGCAAGTGATTCCTGAGAAAATGGATATAGTAGCTGAGCAGTTATCGAATATTCCAGAGGTAAGATGGTTGTCAGTAACTACTGGTTCATTTGATATTTTTGCTTGGGTAATTCTAAAAGATTCGAAAGATTTAGGAGTATTTCTTAGAGAAACAGTTTTTTGCGTTGAAGGGATTCAAAAGGTGGAAACCTTCCTGAATTTGGATTTAAAGACCCGGAATCTAGATATGGTTATGTAAATAACATGACAAATAGTCAACTGGTCAAAATCTATACTGATGGAGCATGTTCAGGGAATCCCGGGCCTGGTGGCTGGGGGGCTGTTCTTATTTTTGGAGAAAATATACTTGAATTGAATGAAGGATATAGACTTACAACTAATAACAGAATGGAAATTTTGGCAGTAGTAATGTCTCTGGGCAAATTGAAAAGATCAAGTGAAGTAGTTGTAATTAGTGATTCAAAATATCTTGTAGATGCTATCAATAAAGGCTGGGTTCAGCGTTGGAAATTAAATGGATGGCGGCGCAACAAAAAAGATGTGGCTTTAAATGTTGATTTGTGGGAATTGTTGTTGGCACAATTACAAAAGCATCAAGTTAAATTCGAATGGATCAAGGGTCATTCGGGTGATACTTATAATGACTTGGCAGACAAATTGGCCGTAGAAGCTTCCATGTCAAAATCATTAAAGATTGATGAGATTTATGAGCTAGATTCTAGTAATTAGTAGAATCATATCTTAATTCTTTTTAATTGATGCAAGAGCAATTTGACAATCATCAAACCGATTGCCAAAATCACTACAGATGCATGGCTTGTCAAATAAATAATGCTTGTTAGAGTGATAACGTATGGAAAATACTTCATTAATTCCTCATGCAGTCCTCTACGAATCGACTATCAGAGATTCTCCTAAAGTTTTGTCGAGGCTCATAGCGGAATCTAAGGTCGAAGATCAATTAAAACCCATCATTGTAATAGTACCCTCACGTTATTGTGGATTGATGTTACAACGTGAATTAGGTCATATTGGTAGTGGTTTAATAAATGTTCGATTCATCCAAATTTCGGAATTGGCTCAATTAATTTTAAAATCGGATCTTATGAGCCAAGAAATTTTTCTTTTGAAGAGATCGATCGAAAGAGCGGTTTTGAGAAAATTACTTCTAAGTACAAATGATCCTTTTCGCTTGTTTAAAGATCATCCCTCACTATTAGATTTCTTTACTAGATTGTTTCGCAGAATAAATCTGCTTCCTTCTAAAGATTTTTCCAGGACCAAATCCGGGGAATCTGAGAAAATTCGTGAGATTGTAAATATTCATAATAGATTTCACAGAATTATTGGATCCAAGTATTTTTCGGCAGAGGATTTATATGAAAAGGTTTGTACAAAAATCGTTGAATCATCAGGTTTGCGAGCAGATTCTTTAGGAAAATTGATTTTCTACTTGCCGAGTAATCTCTCTGTTTCACAAGTTAAGATGGTTGATGCATTATCCAGGAATTTTGAGACCGAAATCCTTGTAGGTTTGACTGGTGATGTTAACGCAGATACTAGACAAAAAGAATTTGTAAAGGAAATTTCTGGAAATTCCCAATTGTCAATTCAAACAACTTGCGGAGACACTTTTGACTCCCAAAAGAGCATATTTGTAGCATCTGACCCTCGATTGGAAGCGAAGTGGGTTATTTCAGATATATTGATGAAATCCGCGAACAATCCATTTAGGTCATTTGCTATATTTTATCCAAAATCTGATCCTTATCAGAAAATATTTCACCAAGAAATGAGGATTTCTGGGATCCCGTTTGTGGGCCCTTCCTCAAAAAAATTTGGGGACTTTGCAGTTGGTAATGCTCTTAAATACATGTTGGAGATTGTTGCCAGTGATTATGAGAGAAAATTGATTATGGATTGGTTGTCTAATTGTCCTATTAGTTTTCCTAAACTTACTAAGGGGAGTGAATATGAACATTCTTTAATGAACCGTATTTCAAAAGAGTCGGGTGTTTTAAAGGGGATTCAAAATTGGAACAACAGATTAACTCAATTTATTGAAATGGAATCGATCAAAACCGCGTCAGACAATTTAACTGATAGTAGAAAAATTGAGGCTGCAAAATTTTTGAGATCTTCAATAACAAACTTCTTCCATAAGTCTATTCCGCTTAAGGATGTAGATAATACTTGGTCAGAGTTTGCAAGATTGACAGTTAATCTGTTGAAAGAATATCTAATTTCTGAAAACGAATTACCTGATGATGAGTTAAATGTATTAACTACAATTTTCACAAAAATTAATGAATTGGGGGAGCTGGATGCATTAGAAAATGTTTCCAGGAATGTGTCATTTCCACAGTTTGTGAATGCAATAGATGACATTTTGTCGGAATCGATTTCTAGGGTTGGTCTTACAGGGCATGGAGTATTTATATCTGATCAAAAATTAGGTTTGGGGATGCAGTTTAACTACGTGTATTTCGTCGGGATGACTCAGGCTGATTTTCCTGCAAATGATCTTCAAAGTGATGTTTTTATCGATGAAGTCATGGGCGAGGTTTTTGGCAGTGATTTTCGTTCAGGGGAGTCCAATTTAGATGATGATTTGTATCAATTATATGTGTTTAAGTCGTTGGTAAATTCTGCTAAATATAATTGTTCTTTTAGTTTTCCTCTTTATGGGGTTGACACCCAACAGGTTGCTTATCCCGCTGACTGGTTGCTTGAATATGTATCTGATTTAGCGGGGAAAAGAATATTTTCAAGTAATTTTATAAATCTTTTGGATGATTGCTCCAATGTTGAGTGGTTAACATATATATCTTCGTTCGAACAGATTTTAAAACTTCGAAAAAGGCATGGCGCTTTAGATCTTCCAGATTATGACTTGGCTTTAACAATGGAATTATTCGATAAAGATATACCGATTGATGAACAGAAATTGCTTGGCAATTCACATGTTTTGCCTGCAGTGAAGATGATTTCGGCTAGGCGATCAAATATTTTTTCTGAATGGGACGGAGATGTGTCAAAGTCTATTGATTTAACACACATTCTAGGGAAAACATTTTCTAATCCAATATCTGCTACTAGTTTGGAAGAATGGGCCGAATGTCCGTACAGATTTTTTTTGCATTACATTTTAGGAGTTAGTAAAAATATCGATGAACCTTCAGAAATTTTCCAGATCTCACCTCAAGATTCAGGGAGTTTGATTCATCAAATACTTGAGGGTTTTTTTGGGCAAGTAATCACAAATGGGCAATTTCCTGCCTCGAGTGAATCTTGGTCAAAGAAACATTATGAGATTTTGTATTCTATTGCTGAAGAGAATTTTTTAAAAGCTGAAAATCATTTGATTACATCCGA
>CAZWTJ010000032.1:0-10213 GCA_964637555.1 uncultured Dehalococcoidia bacterium
GAACCGAAGCCCCATGTTTACCAGCAGCAACCATTCCTGAAGGACTTTGAGCTGCTGCCACAGATATTGGAAAATGTGGTTGAGTAAATGGAGCTATATGTAGAGTTGCTTCATTTAAAGAGAACCAATCAGTGTTGAATGTTACAGGTTGATCATTTTTTAATAATTTCATTATTGCGGTCAATGATTCATCCATTTGTCGCCTTTGTTGTGAAGGATTTATTCCCATCATGTATGCATCACCAATTAATGCACCTGGGCCAACTCCAAGCATAGTTCGTCCACGAGTAATATGATCTAGTAGTATCATTCTGTTAATTAGAACTAATGGATGATGATAGGGAAGGCTGGAAACACCTGTACCAAGTTTGATGTGTTTTGTTCGCTCTGCTGCAGTTGCAATAAATACTTCAGGTGAAGATATAATTTCCCAACCGCCAGAATGATGCTCTCCAATCCAAGCCTCATCAAACCCCAAATAATCTAAAAACTCAATTAATTCTAAATCTCTTTCTATCGAAAGGGTTGGGTTTTCGTTCGATGCGTGGAAGGGCCCCATAAAAATTCCAAATTTCATTCTCTTTGGATAAAAAGTTGTCATAAGGCCTCTCCTGGAGGATGAAAGATTTAAAAAATATTTTGATTTGGCAATAATAAATCAAAATATCAATAATCGCTATAGCAATGCACTCTCAATCCAATTTGCTACTGCATTTGTTGGAATTTGTTCAGGAATTCCGTCAGAACGTTTAGATATTTCGACCACATCATTTTTAAAATTCCGTAGGCTAACAACTATCCGAATTGGAATACCAATAAGGTCTGCATCGTTGAACTTTACTCCAGCAGATTCATTCCGTTCATCGTATAAAATTTCTATGCCCAGATTCTGCAAATTTTTGTATATATTTTCTGATGATTCCATCACGTCTGGATTATCAGTATTCAACACAGTTAAATGAACCTGATAAGGAGCGATTGGTTGTGGGAAAATAATACCATTTTCATCGTGATTTTGCTCTATGGCGGCAGCTAAAAGTCGTCCGATGCCAATCCCATAGCACCCCATTACAACAGGTTTTTGGGTGCCATCTTGATCTTGGAAAGTGACATCCATTGATTCACTGTATCTAGTGCCAAGTTTAAAAATATGCCCCACTTCAATTCCTCTGATTAACTTCATATTAGAGGAACATTTTGAACAAATACTTTGATCCTTTACTTGCGCAATATCTTCTATGAGATCTGCTGTAAAATCTCTAGGGTAATTCACATTTTCTAAATGATAGTTGTTCTTGTTTGCCCCAGTCACAAAATTTGATCCATTTTCGATAGAAAAATCAGCGATTATTCGGATGTTAGAAGCTCCAACAGGAGAGCAAAATCCTGGTAGAAAATCAGCTGCAATTACCTCTTGATCTGAGGCTATTGCTAATTCGGAGACATTGAGAAGATTTTTCAATTTTGTTTCATTTACAATTTGGTCTCCCCTTATGCTTATTAGTACCAATTCTTCATCAGCCATATACAGGACGGATTTGAGTGTTTGTATAGGAGAAATAGCAAGGGTTTCACATAAATCATCGATTGTTTTAATGTTAGGAGTCTCAATAGGACTCATTTTGGTCATTTCATCTTGAAGCCCCTGCTTAATACCAAATACAGCTTTTTCAGAATTTGCAGCATATCCGCATTTTTCACAAATGATAATTTCATCTTCTCCTGCAGGAGCGGGCAAAATGAATTCGTGTGAGTCACGCCCCCCAATTGTTCCACTATCGGCTTCGACAACGATCACATCTAACCCGCATCTATTAAAAATCGATTTATATGCTTCGTTCATTGCTTGATAATTCTTGTCTAATCCGTCTTCATCAACATCAAAACTATAGGCGTCTTTCATATCGAATTCACGTGTTCTTAACAGTCCTCCACGGGCTCTTGGTTCATCACGGAGTTTTGTTTGGATTTGAAACAAAATTATCGGTAGGTCTCTATAACTAAGTACATTAGCTTTTGTTATGATAGATAGGATCTCCTCGTGAGTTGGTGCTAAAACCATTTTGCGTTCATGACGATCTTGGAACTTAAACAACTCTGGTCCGTAAGCCTCAGTCCTACCAGATTGATCCCATATTTCTTGTGGTTGAACTACGGGCATTCTAAGTTCTTGAGCATTTACTTTCGAGAGTTCTTCCCGAATAATTTGCTCTATCTTTTTCATTGAAATCCAAGCCATTGGTAAGTAACTGTAAATGCCACTAGATATTTGATGTAGCATCCCAGATTTGAGCATTAGTCGATGACTAGAAATTTCTACGTCTGCAGGATCATCGCGGAGTGTTTTTCCGAACATTTGAGATAGACGCATCTTTAGTTAACCATTTCCTTTTCGGCCAAAGCAATTTCTTGCATCAACATCGGTAGCATTTCTGACTCTTCTACAATTTTTGTTTTTTTGCCTTTACGGAATATTACAGCCCTACCTACTCCTGCAGCTATTCCAACATCAGCATCTTTTGCCTCACCTGGTCCGTTTACTTCACACCCCATTACAGCAACTTTGATATTCGATTTTCTGTCCCTGATGATTTCGTCAATTTGATTAGCAAGTTTTCTGATATCTACATCCGCTCTACCGCAACTAGGACATGCTACTAAAATAGCCCCAGTTTTTCGGAGACCCAAGGATTTCAGAATTTCAATTCCAGTGGAAACTTCTTTAGTAGGATCGTCGCTCAAAGAGACTCTTAAAGTGTCCCCAATACCTGAGTAAAGTAATGATCCTATTCCAATGGCACTACGGATACTGCCAGATCGAAACGTTCCTGCTTCGGTGATGCCAAGATGTAAAGGGTATGGGACCAATTTAGAAATTCGTTCATAAGCTTTGATGGTCGTAGAAATATCGAACGCTTTCATTGAGATTTTAATCAAGTCAAAATCCAAAGATTCCAAAATGGATATTTCCCATAGAGCTGTATTAACCATATGGTCTACAACTGTATAATCTTGTTCATCTCCAGGCGTATCACTAGGAAGGTTGTTTACACCATCATTGTGTCTTGATAATCCTTTTGTTTGCCCAATCCCATTGATTGGGGGGAGACTTCCAAAATTCACTCCGATTCTGATTGGGATATTTCGAGATTTTGCTTCATTCACTACTAATTCGACTTTTTCTCGGTCCCGAATATTGCCAGGATTAAGACGTAAACAATCTACACCACTTTTTAAGGATTCAAGGGCTAATTGGTAGTGAAAATGTATGTCAGCAACTAAAGGAATATGGATTTGCTTTTTAATTTCTTTTAGTGATTGAGCAGATTGGAAATCTGGAACCGCACATCTTACAATCTCACAACCAGCATTTTCAAGTTCTAGAATTTGATTGACTGTAGACTGGACGTCCCTGGTATCAGTTTTAGTCATCGACTGAACTGTGATTGGAGCGTTTCCTCCAACTTGGACATTTCCGATTTGCAAGGGTTTGGTTATACGTCTGTTATTCAATATTTTCACTTTGTGTCAGAGAATAATTTTCATTTTATCACGTCTGTACCATTAAATATTCTAATGATGTCAAAATAACTTATGATTATTATTCCTGATAATAAAACCACAAATGAAACAGCATTGATTAGAGATTCTTTTTCATGGGGGATTTTTTTGCCACTTCTGACAATTTCTAGGAGGATAAAGGCAATTCTTCCCCCATCTAAGGCTGGGATAGGGAGTAAGTTAAATATAGCTAAGCTTATGCTTATTATAGCAACCAAGTTAAGAAGGGGTTTCAAACCTTGCTGAACAACTTCGCTAGATAACTGAACGATTCCTACAGGACCAGATAAACCTGGGTTTTCGCCTCCGCTTGCCCATTGAGTCAATCCGTTTTTTGTAATTATAATCACATCCAAAACTCGTTGGAATGATAATTTAATTGCTTGTAAAGGGTTATTCTTATGCGTTATAACGCGCTGGTTATTTGATGCAATTCTCACGCCAATCGCACCTTGTTTCATTTGGTCGCCTAATTTGATTGAAGGATCATAATTTTGCGCTTGCGAGATGTCTACCTGAGTTTCTGGGTCAAAAACCTTTGATACTACATCTAATTTCGGTGGATTGTATCTAGGAGTTAGCGAAACTGATTTGGTAGTAAAAGTGTCTGGAGAACTAGAAATTCCAGCGATTGTTGAGCCTTTTCGAATTGAAAGTTTTGTGTCGCTTCCGAGATTTACATAAATAACATTTATCAAGTCAAATTGGTTATCAATTTGACGATTATCGATACTAATTATTGTATCGCCTTTTTGGATTCCTGCACTTTCGGCAGGAGATCCGGGAGCAACTCCAATCACTTGAATATTTTCTTTAATTGTTTCTGCGGGAAAGAGGAAAATAATAAAAAATATAATAATAGGAGTTAGTAGATTAACTAACGACCCTGCGCATAAAATAACAATCTTTTTCCAATTTTTTTGAGCGGCTAAACTCGCTGGGTCAGAGGGGTCTTCTTCACCCAAAAGCTTTACGAATCCTCCAAATGGAATTAAGTTTATAGAATATAGAGTGCCTTTATATCTGAGTCCAAATATTTTGGGAGGGAATCCAAAGCCGAATTCTTGCACTTTGACTCCAAAAAATTTTGCCGTTACAAAATGTCCTAATTCATGTATTAATACCAGTAAGCCAATACAAACTATCCCAATGATCCAAGTTGCAATATTCGGAATAATTTCGGTCATTGGGTATCACCAATGATTTGGCGAGTATGATTTTTTGAAATTTCAGATGCAGAAATTAATTCATGTAATGTTGGTTGGTTGGTTGGGGCATGATGTTTGAGTGATTCTTCAATAATAATTGGTATTTCCATAAATCCAATTTCTCCATTAAGGAATAACGATACTGCAGCATCATCTGCTCCTGTTAGTGCAGCAGGCCATGAATTCCCCAGTTTCGCAACTTCTAAGGCCATACTAAGGCATGGGTATCTAGAGTAGTCAGGTTCATAGAAATCCAGATTTCGTAGTCTAGTGAGTTCCAATTTAGGGGTAGAGTAATTAAACATTCTTGTAGGATATAGTAATGCATATTGTATAGGGATCCTCATGTCAGGAGCACTTAAAACAGCTTTAATAGATCCATCTTCAAATTCTACTAATGAATGTACTATGCTTTGTGGATGAATTACAACCTCGATATTCTCGAATGGGACATTAAAAAGATAATGAGCCTCGATGATTTCAAAAACTTTATTCATCATTGTTGCCGAGTCAATAGTGATTTTTGAACCCATTTTCCAGTTCGGGTGGTTAAGTGCTTCCTGAGGAGTGATATCAGATAACTTGTTAATAGGTACGTCTCTGATTGAGCCTCCACTAGCTGTAATGATCAACTTTTTGACAGCGGAAGTTTCACCTTCAAGACATTGCCATATCGCATTAGGCTCACTGTCTAGGGGAAGAATTGAAACATTTTCCTTTTTAGCTGCTTGTGTTACTAACTGTCCTGCAACTACTATTGTTTCTTTATTTGCAAGGGCTATATTTGTACCGGATTCTATTGCTTTTAGCGTAGGCTCTATTGCAACGGTGCCTGATGTAGCGGTCACTAGAAGATCCAGATTAGGATCTTCTGCCATTTCCAATAAGCTTAATTCATGCTTTAGGATAGTTGCAAAATTAGGATCTTCTGATATTGAGGGATTGCAGTGGAAGTAATCTGCATTGAACTCGAGAATTTGTTCTCGAAGTAAAGAAGTGTTTTCGCCAGCAGCCAATCCAAGAATATTAAATTCACCTCCGAAGTTTTTAACAACTTCTAAAGTTTGTGTTCCAACTGATCCGGTTGAACCTAAAATCGTGATATTTTTCAAGAATTTTCCTTAACTATATTTATTGTAGAAAATAATGCATTAAAAGCAAATTAAATAATATTGAGTCCAATCTGTCCAAAATACCACCGTGTCCTGGAAGAATTGAACTTGTGTCTTTCAAATGAGACATTCTTTTGATTCTAGAAATTGATATGTCGCCAAGTTGACCAAGTACCACAATGGATATTACAAGGATATAGTATGGTGTAATTGATTGAACGAAAGTAAATTGGTCATATTTCAACAAAAATGTTGCTAAAAAAAACGATGCAATGATTCCCCCTAATAATCCTTCCCATGTTTTATTTGGGCTGATTGAAGGTATAAGTTTGCGTTTTCCTATGAGTTTTCCAACCGTCAGTGCAAAAGTATCGAAAGTGATTACCATAAGAAACATAAAAACAAATTTTTCGGCCCCTAGCTTGCTTTGCATCAATATTGGTGCAAAAACTAGAAATCCTGCGGGGATGAAAATTGGGAATAGTAACTTGGAAATCACATGAAATTTAGAAATTTTTATTATGTTTGGCATGAATACAAGTAGTGTCAGAGCTATCAACCCAACTACTGAAAAATAATAGATTGATAAGTGTGAATAGAATTGCCCAGTAATTACTATTGCTGCGGATATGGGGATAGTTAACAGAAATTTCGGCTCCACGCCATATTCTTTAATTATTCTATTGATTTCCCAACTTCCAATTCCAGAAATTAATGCCGTCGGTAAGGTAAAAAATAAAATATCAAATTGTGATCCAGCCCAAATGATAAGGATTAATAAGGGTGAAATCACTGAAGCAGTGAGGATCCTAGTTGGAATTGAAAAATGTTTTAGGTTATTGAACATATTTTTGAAAACTAATCAGTTGTATTACCAAATTTTCTTTTCCTTGATCTGAAATCATTTAAAGCATCGATTATTTCAGCCTCTCCAAAGTCTGGCCACAATACTGGAGTGCTGTAAAATTCTGAATATATTGATTGCCACAGAAGAAAGTTACTCAATCTCATTTCTCCAGCTGTTCGAATAATCAATTCTGGATCTGGACAATCGTATGTATAAAGATGATCAGAAACTAATTTTTCATCAATATTTTCTGCTGAGGTTCCATTGTCTATTATTTGCTTGATGGCATTGATTATTTCCGCTCTACCACCATAATCAAAAGCTAAGTTAATAGTAAGTTTGGAATTCTTCGATGTTAAACACACTGCATCAGATATGGATTTTTGAATTGAAATGTCCAAATTCTCAAGTGATCCAATATGGCGCACCTTAAAATTGTTCTTGTGCAATGCGCCAATCTCTCTATCGATTGAATTTTTTAGAATTTGCATAATCGCAGAAACTTCTTTGTTAGGGCGGTTCCAATTTTCAGTAGAAAATGCAAAAAGCGTAATATATTGGATTCCATGGCTTGCAAAAACTTCTGCGACCCTACGTATATTTTGAGTTCCAGCCTTATGCCCAAAACTCCTAGGACGGTTTTTTGAGGAGGCCCATCTTCCATTTCCATCCATGATAATGGCTACATGTTTAGGTGTAGGATTTGCAGAGGAATTCATGACACTTATTATCTATTAGACAGCCATGATTTCAGTTTCTTTATTTGCTTTAATATCTAATATATTTTTTGAAAAAGAATCAGTAATTTCTTGAATCGTGGCTTGGGCACTTCTTGAATCATCCTGAGAGATTTGCCCTTCTTTTTCTAATCCCCTCAAAGATGAAATTCCATCTCTCCTGATATTTCTAATTGCTACATTGCCTTCTTCAATTTTGCCACCAACCATTTTTACTAGGTCTTTACGTCTTTCTTCAGTTAGTTCTGGGATTGCGATACGTAATGATTGTCCATCATTTGTTGGGTTAAGTCCTAAATCGGATCCTAAAATTGCACGCTCTATGTCTGGAATTGATTGTTTATCCCACGGCTGGATCATTATTAGCTTAGCTTCTGGAATTGTGATAGATGATAGATGTGATAGTTGAGTTGGAGATCCATAATAATCAACAACTATATTTTCAACTAGTCCAGAATTAGCTCGCCCAGTTCTTACTGTTGCTAAATCGCTTTGTAAAGAGTTGACTGATTTTTGCATCCGTGAATTTGTATCTTCAAGAATATTATCAATGTCGGACATTTTTCTCTCCCGAAATAAGAATTCTAGGTTGTTGTGACTAAAGTTCCAGGATTTTCACCTTGTACTATTTTCAGAATATTTCCATCTTTAAACATATCAAAAACAACCATTGGTAAGTTGTTGTCCATACATAGCGACAAGGCGGTAGTATCCATTATTTGAAGCCGCCTTTCTATTGCCTCAATGTAAGTTAGTTTTTCTATTTTTTTGGCATTTGTTGATACTGATGGATCAGAGTCATATATTCCGTCAACATTATTTTTTGCCATCAATAGTAAATCAGCTTCTATTTCTACTGCTCTCAGAGCTGCAGCTGTATCGGTTGTCATAAATGGATTACCAGTCCCTGCTGCGAATATTACGACTCTATTTCTTTCTAGATGTCTAATGGCTCTTCTTCGGATGTACGGTTCTGCTATTTCTCGAGTGTCAATTGCGGTCATTGTTCTAGTTGCTACTTGGAAATCCCTTTCCAACAAATCTTGTAGAGTCACCGCATTGATCATTGTTGCCAGCATTCCTGCATAATCTGCGGTTGCGCGATCCATTCCTTGAGACTCTGCTTCGGAACCTCTCCAAATATTTCCACCCCCTACACAGACCCCAACTTGAATGCCTAAGTCAACTATTTGTTTAATTTCTGCAGCCATGTAACTTACTACCATTGGGTCTATTATGCCAGGGTTATTACCTTTAAAAGATTCACCACTTAACTTCAACAGAATACGGCGGTAGCGAGGTTCGCCATTTATCAATTTATTTATTCTCCCAATGCGTATCTAACAAACCTTCGAATTTGAATTTTTTCACCAAGTTTTCCTGATGCTTCATTTATAAGTTCGTTGATTGTCATTGATGGATCTTGAATAAAAGCTTGTTTTGTTAAGCACTTTTCATCAGGAGTACTATCTGTCACATCCGGTTTGTCATTATCATCAATATGTGCGGGATCCATAGCAGCAATCTGCATAGCTATACTGTGAGCAAGTTGTTTAAAATCATCAGTTCGTGCCACAAAATCAGTTTCACAATTCACCTCGACTATTGAAGCGATTCTACCTCCACTGTGAATATAGGACTCAATTAGACCCTGATTGGTTTCACGGTCGGCCCTTTTTGCAGCAGAGGCAATACCTTTTTGTCGAAGAATATCTATTGCTTTATTTTGGTCTCCATTTGCATCAGAGAGTGCATTTTTGGAGTCCATAACACCCGCGCCGGTCAGTTCTCTAAGTGCCTTAATATCATCTATTGTAATAGCCAATTTAACCTCTTAAAGTGTTTTACTATTCGGAAGTTTCTGCAACCAAAATTTCAGACTCGTTCATAAGGACTTCCTGATCACCACCATCCATTTCAGAATTTGCAGCAATCCTAGCATTTTTGCCTTCTATGATTGCGTCAGCCATTTTACTGGTTACCAATCTTATTGACCTAATAGCATCATCATTGCCCGGAATCGGATAGTCAATTAAGGATGGATCGCAATCAGAATCAACCAATGCGATTATAGGAATTCCTATTCGCCTAGCTTCGGCCACCGCAATGGATTCTTTTCCAATATCTATGATGAACAATGCGCCAGGCATTTCATTCATCGTTTTTATTCCTGAAAGATACCTGTTTAGCTTTGAAATTTTCTCTTCGAGTTTCAATGACTCCTTTTTAGTTAGAGCATCAAATTCACCCTTGTCGCGCTGATCTTCGAGATCCATTAGGTATTGTTTCCTTGAATGAATCGTTTGGAAATTCGTAAGAGTACCACCTAACCATCTCGTACTAACGTAGTAAGAACCACTTCTCTGAGCTTCAGAAATAATCGTGTCCTGCGCTTGTTTCTTAGTACCAACCATCAAAACTGGTTGTCCGCCCTCTGCAACTGAAGTAACGAAGTCAATTGCATGTTCAAGCATCCCTAATGTTTTTTGGAGATCTATTATGTGGACACCATTTCGGTGGGTGAAAATATATTTTTTCATCCTGGGATTCCATCTGCGGCGTTGATGGCCAAAATGGACACCTGCTTCAAGAAGTGATTTCATCGTGACCTTAACAGGAGCGGCTTCTGCTACTACCTTTGGGGATTCATTGCTTTCAATATCTGTACCAGCAGTTTCTACTTTAGCTTCGGTAGTTTCTACTTTAGCTTCGGTAGTTTCTACTTTAGCTTCGGTAGTTTCTACTTTA
>CAZWTJ010000032.1:10313-17742 GCA_964637555.1 uncultured Dehalococcoidia bacterium
GCTTCGGTAGTTTCTGTATTTGAGTCTGAGTTGTTTTCCGCCATGTAAGCCTTCCCTAAAACTATTCTAATGTATAAATCATTTCCATATTTTTACCAGAGCTAGTATAACATGCCAGCAAAGTTCTATCAATCTTTTTTAGCTTCCGAACGCGGTGGTTGACGCCCAGAATAGCCATATATATAATGCGCACATGGGGATATAGCTCAATCGGGAGAGCGTGGCGTTCGCAATGCCAAGGTTGGGGGTTCGATCCCCCCTATCTCCAGGGGTTAAATTGTTTAACAAGATACTTGTGAGGTGTATTAATGGAACACGTTTCTGTAGACATATATGCTGATTTCGCCTGACCTTGGGTTTATAATGCAGCCGTTTGGCTGCATAAAGTCAAACAGGTTTATAAAGAGAAATTACTTATTGAATGGAAGCATTTTTCTCTGGAACAAAATGCTTACAAGATAAAAAGTTCAAAATCTGAGGAGACATCCAAACCTTCTACATGGGAGGTTTGGAATGAAGAAGATCCTACAATTTGTCGATCTTTAGTTTCGGCTATTGTTAGTGAAGGAGTGAGAAAACAAGGGACAGAAATTTTTGATAAGTTCCACCTGTCTCTTTTAACAGCTCGACATTCAGATTCAAGAAGAGTGTCGCTCCAAAATTTTCAAGAATTATTTGCAGTCGCAAATGAAGTTGGAGTAGATTTAGATAAACTTAAAATTGATGTAACTGACGATTCAATTAGAAGTATCATTGGAAAAGATCATGTTAAAGCTGAGTCGTTAGGAATTTTTGGCACTCCCACATTTGTTTTTGAAGATGGGGGTGTAGTTTTTTTGAAGACTTTTCCTCCGGCAGCTGAAGATTCGGTCGCTGAATTTGAACATTTCCTGGAGATTTCTAAGCGATCAAATATCGGAGAAATTAAACGACCTCAGCCTCCCTGGCCTAAAGGTGCTCTAGATTGAACAAAACTATTTTATATACCCATCCAGATTGTGATATTTGTGTCACCGTGAAATTGGAACTCGCGGAGAAAGATGTGTCTTATGAAGAGATCGATTTGGCATTGAATCCTGAGCGATGGCATGAGGTTGAATCCCTTACTAGAGGAGATAGAATTACCCCGGTACTCGTGCAGGATGGAGAGGTCACAATTGGTTATCATGGGATAGGTTGTAGTTTTTACGACTAAAAATTTCTTCTCAATGGAATAAAATATTGAACCAAAATTTCATCCGAATTAGTTCTTTGATGTTTCTAATTGTTTCGGGATTTGCGATTTCAATATTATTTTTTGTATTAATGTTTTTTCTGAATTTGGAACGTACATTGTTTAATCCTGACTTCCTACTTAGGATTTATCATTACGATGAGACTAAAACTGAACGAATAATTGATAGTTTTTCTAGGGATCTAACGGAAAAAGTGTATGAGTTAACTGTATCTGATGACTTCGATAATGATAGAGATATCCAAGCTTTAGAACTTGAAAAATCTTTCTTGAAAATCTTCACCAATAATTGGTTTAATCTTCAAGTCCAAAGGAATATCAATGGTATTACTGGGTTTTTCAAAAGTGAGTCAAATGAATTCCAAGTAAAAATTTCCACGAAAGAATTAGTTGCCCCATCAATTATAGTAGCAAAAGAAATTTCACGTGATTCAGGACTTTTTGATGATGCCATCCAAACCCTATTACTTCAGTTTTTTGAAATGGACAAATCATCAAAACTTAATCATGATTTTGGTGCAGATACAGCTCGAGGACCTTTTATTTCAGGAGGAATTTGCAGTAATTGGTTTACCCGGAATTATGAAAATACTATTGACTTGATTGGTGAATATCTGCAGGGCACACAAAATAATCTGCACATTTATTGGGCCTTTTCAGATTGTGCCGACGAAATTTTTAAGTCTGTTGAATCTTCTATGCTTGAAGAAACGTATAGAACAGAATTCTATACACTTTTGTTAGAAGACTCCTTGCATCCTTATTTGAATCAAGAAGTTTGGGGGAATCCAATTAATTCGATTCTCGAATCCTCCGATATTGTAAAGGTGAAAGATCTTATTATTGAAAGTTTAATTCAATCATATGGAGATGATTTCATTGGACTTGAAATGCAAATTATTTTTAGTCAGATGAAACCATATTTTATTGAAGAGGATGATGACTACTTAATTGACATAGTTGTTTTGTCAGATGAAGAATCGTTTGGAAATTATTTGGATCAGAACTTCCAAAATAATTTTCCGGTATTAAATGCAAAATTATTGGAAGCTGAACGTCTTGATTTTATTGAGTTAGTAGTTAAAACTATCCCAAATAATCTAAAGAAATCTCCATCAGAATTGTCAGTAATTTTGGATGATATAGGGAACTCTAGTAATATTGAACTCGTCTCCATGCTGCGCTTTCTTTCGACAGATGGGTTTTTGCTATTCGATGAATCCGACCAAGATGATGAATTTGTATACTTGTTACGATTTGCAAAAGATACTGTGACTAATGGATATCAGTATGATTTGGCAGATGCTGTACAAAATGAAGATTTCAGGACACAGCTAAATAGCAGCAAGGAATTTCTCAACCAAGTTAGCTCGAGTAAAAATGGAATAATATTTTCCGTTTTACTTATCCTGTTGCTGGATTATTTTGCACTTCGATTTTCTAAAATCTCTTCAGATCAGGTCATAAACTTTTTAGGGTTCATTCTTTCTATTTTCTTGTTTACGAGTCTGATTTACATTTTAATGTGGAATTATATTATTTTAGATATGATTCTACATTCAGAATTTTTTTTGGGTATGCACTTCTTTGCCCCTATTGGCTTTGAAGACACTTATCAAGTTTTTTATAAAGAAATGTTCGAAGTTATTTTAACTGCATTCAGAGAGTTTCATAATCAGATGTTGATTCAATTTGTGATCGGATTAGTATTTCTGTTTATATTGGTGATTTTGCGGGTGATTTTAAGACCTGATGGATTATCTAGAATATTCAGGAAACGCCTGCATTAGACCTTCATTGTTCTTCTCAACGGATATGGCAAAATCAAAAAGATTTATTCTTAATGCGATTTCTAGATCCATCGGATGAAAGTGAGGTTGATTTGGATCAGAAAATTTCTGTGCTTCGTAGCTGTCTAAGATTAGCTCCCTAATGGGTGATGTTTTAGGTTTTAATCCTAAGAGCATATTCCTGATGTACATGGCACAAATTTCATCTTCATCGGTTCTATCTTTTCCTGACCAACCCATTGCGCTAAGACTAACCAATTCCGGATTTGATTTTTTGATTGCATCAACTGTAGCCGCAGCATTGACAAGTGAAGCAACATAAATTTTAGAGGACTTTTGTGCGGCTAACACTCCTACAGTTCCTGCGCGAGTTGATTGAATGATGGTCTTGTTTTGGACATCGGCATTGAAAATCTCATGTGGTGAATTCCCAAAATCAAAATCCTTAGGTTTTATTCCATCCACTTCCCCAACACATATTTCACCAACTCCTTGTTTTTTCAGTTCAATAGCTTCGGAAATTTCTGAAACAAATATTAGTTTTTTTGCACCTTTGGAAAATAAAATTGGTGCCGTGGTAAAAGCTCGAAAGACATCAATAATTACAGCTGTACCTTCAGCATTTTTGGCACCTTCAAGCAAACTACTAAATTGAATGATCATTTCACTCTCCTGGTTTAAAATAATTCTTTAGGGAGTGTGAACAGCACATCTTCATGAGCACCTTGTACATTCTCAACTTCTTCAGGATCAAGATATTTGATTACATCCTGTACTAAGATTTCGGGAGTTGAAGCTCCAGATGTTACTCCAATCAAATTAATGTCGTCGAACCAGGTCATATCTATTTCTTCAGGGGTGTTGATAAGATATGCAGGGATTCCGAATGACTGAGCGACTTCTCTCAGTCTATTACAATTAGAGCTATTGGGCGCTCCAATAACCAAGACTAATTCAACATTCTGAGCAATTGTTTTAATGGCTTCTTGTCGATTTGTAGTTGCATAGCACAGATCATTTCTAACTATGACATCTGAAAATTTAGAATGGATTTGATTGATGCTATTTTCAGTATCGTCTACAGATAATGTTGTTTGGGTAAGCACGGTCACGGGAGAATGTTTATCCCAATCAGGAAAATCAAATTCTTGCCGGTCATCTATAAGATGCATATTTTCTTGGCCCATTGTCCCTTTGACTTCTTGGTGTCCTTCGTGGCCAATAAGAATGAGCTTTCGGTTTTGAGAAGAATATTTTTTAGCTTCATTATGTACTTTAGTCACAAGAGGACATGTAGCATCTATAATTTGTAAGCCTTTGTCTTGCGCATTTTTGTAGTCTGAAGGGGGTGAACCATGGGCTGAGAAAACCACATTAGAATTCGGTGGAATATCATCTACTTCCTCAACCGTAATAGCACCTTTTGATTCTAAATCTTTTACTACGAACGGATTGTGCACTATTTGGTGTTTTACATAAATAGGGGGTCCAAATTTTTTGAGTGCTAGTTCTACTATGTCAACCGCTCTAACAACGCCTGCACAAAAGCCTCTAGGATTACTGAGCATAACTTTCAAATTGTCTCTCCTGATAAGTAGGATTTCGAGATTGATTTTAACATAATGCAAAATAATTCATACACGTTTTAATCAAAATCAAGCATTTTTTGTGATACACAATGGTGTATAATGCAGCTGAAGATCAAGCCAATTAATTGTCTTCTAAATATAGATTTTGGAGCAGAAATGAAACTTGCTAGGCGAATGAGTAGATTAGGGACTGAGACTGCGTTTGAAGTATTAGCAAAGGCTCGTGCTTTGGAAGCTAAAGGTAGAGATGTAATTCATCTAGAAATTGGGGAACCAGATTTTGATACCCCTGAACATGTTGTTCAGTCAGGAATTGATGCTTTGAAGTCTGGAGCTACACATTATGGTCCTTCTCCAGGATTCCCTGATTTAAGAGATAATATAGCTCAAGAAATATCCACTACAAGAAATATTTCTATGTCTGCTGAAAATGTAGTAGTAACCCCTGGTGGGAAACCTATAATGTTCTTTGTAATTTTAGCTTTGATTGATTCAGGGGATGAGGTGTTATATCCGAATCCTGGATTTCCCATATATGAATCTATGATTGAGTTTGTAGGTGGAGTTGCAGTTCCAATGCAACTACATGAACGCCTGGATTACAATATTGACATAGCTGAAGTTGCTTCTCAAATTACAGATAAAACAAAAATGATCATACTGAATTCTCCTAACAATCCGTGTGGTAGCGTGATTTCGGAAGACTCCATGGAAGAGCTTGCATTCTTAGCAAAAAAACATGATTTGATTGTACTTTCTGATGAGATTTATAGTCGTTTTTTATATGAAGGTAGTCATCACAGTATCACTGCATATCCAGGAATGATTGATAGGACTATTATTCTTGATGGGTTTTCTAAAACTTATGCCATGACTGGGTGGCGAATTGGTTACGGCGTTATGCCTACTGAATTAGTTGAGCCAATTTCTAAGTTGGTAACTAACAGTGTTTCTTGCACTGCTAGTTTTACGCAGTTGGCAGCTATTGATGCACTAAATGGACCACAAGATGACGCATTTGCAATGGTAGAAGAATTTAAAGGCAGAAGAGAAATTATTGTAAACGGATTAAATGATATACCCGGAATTCGTTGCCCTAATCCTCAAGGTGCATTTTATGTTTTCCCAAATATTGATGGTACTGGATTGAGTAGCAGAAAATTCGCTGATGATTTGTTAGAAAAGGCAGGCGTTGCATGTTTGGCAGGTGAGTCCTTTGGTAAATTCGGGACCGGCTATGTAAGATTTTCTTTTGCAAACTCTGCATCCAATATTGAATTGGCATTAGAACGGATAAGAACCTTTCTGGAGCATGATGCGTAATTTTAGAGTTGCTTTGGCTCAAATTAATGTGACTGTAGGTGATCTTGAATCCAATACGAGCAAGATTATTCAGAATATGTCTAGTGCTCGGGATAGTGGTTGCGACCTAGTGGTCTTTCCTGAACTTGCTGTGACTGGATATCCTCCTGAAGACTTACTTTTGAAGAGTCATTTTCTACAAGACAATTTGAGATGTGCTGAAAGAATTATTCAAGAATCTGCAAATATTGCTGTTGTCTTTGGATTTGTAGATTATGATGTGGACACATTCAATGCAGCAAATTTTGCTTCTGATGGTAAGTTGGTCGACACTTATAGAAAGATTTACCTTCCTAATTATGGTGTTTTCGACGAAGAAAGATACTTCAGAGCAGGACAAAAGATTTCTGTTTATGAAATCAATGGTTCCAAGATTGCTATCAACATTTGCGAAGACATCTGGCAACCTACAGGTCCATTAGTAATCCAAAGAGAGGCCGGAGCGGAACTTATTGTTAACATTAATGGGTCCCCTTTCCATCGGAATAAAAGATCCGTCACAGATAAGATGTTAAGTACTAGAGCTGCTGATAATGGAGTTTTTATCTCTTATGTAAACATGATTGGCGGCCAAGATGAATTAGTTTTTGATGGCTCATCAGCAATCTATGATTTCAACGGTTCAAAAGTTAATGAAGCAAAGAAATTTCAAGAAGATTTGTTAATTACTGACATTGATTTAGAAGCTGCCCAAAATTCTAGATTACATGATTTGAGGACACGAAAAAGAGCTTCTGTTGAATTCCCATATCAGGATGATTTAGAGTTGATTCAAGTCCCAAAATTTTCTAAGAAAGTAGTTCCACCTAAAATATCAATTAGAAAAACTGAGGCTTATGATGAACTTGATGAAATATATAATGCTCTAAAACTGGGAACTAGGGATTATGTAATAAAATGCGGATTTCAGAAGGCCTTAATTGCGCTGTCTGGTGGAATTGATTCGAGCTTAGTCGCTGCTATTGCTGTTGATGCATTGGGTAAAGATAATGTGTTAGGAGTTGCGATGCCGTCCAGGTACTCATCTAAAGGAAGTATTGATGATGCTAAAAAACTTTCTGACAATTTACAAATTAAATTGTTGAACATTCCTATAGAATCAATGTTCACGCAATTTCTTAAGTCTCTTTCTGAGCATTTTGATTCTTCTAAGGATTCTTCTATGGCAGAAGAAAATTTGCAATCTAGAATCCGAGGCACATTAATGATGGCATTGTCTAATCAATTTGGTTGGATTGTATTAACCACTGGAAATAAAAGTGAAATGGGTACAGGTTATGCGACGATTTATGGAGATATGGCTGGAGGATTTGCAGTCATTAAAGATGTACCCAAATTAATGGTTTATGATTTGTGCGATCATATAAATACAAAATCTGGGTTGGAAATAATTCCCAAAGAAATAATTAATAAACCTCCGAGTGCGGAACTTAGGCCCAATCAAAGGGATGATG
>CAZWTJ010000033.1:0-17587 GCA_964637555.1 uncultured Dehalococcoidia bacterium
CAATCAGATTGTTTAATGATTCAATTAGAGATTCCCAAACAAATATCATTAGCGGCATCGCAAATTGCCCTTACTCATGGAATCAGATCAATATTAGACCCGGTTTTTACTATTAAGTTAGACAATATGGATTATAAGAAGATCGATATAATCACGCCTAATCAAACTGAAGCAGAGTTTTATACAGGCATAAAAATAGTCGATACTAGTTCTGCTGAAAAAGCCTCAAAGAAATTCCTTGAATGGGGTGTTAATTTAGTAGTAATCAAAATGGGAGAGGCTGGAGCTTTTTTCGCATCAGCCCAAGAAAATGGATTGATTGAAGGATTCAAAACTTCCGTATTAGACACTACTGGTGCAGGAGATGCCTTTAATGCAGCATTTGCTATCGGGATTTCCAAGGGTTCTTCAATTCCTGAGGCTATAAAATTTGGCAACGCGGCTGGAGCAATTGCTGTTTCAAAGGAAGGAGCTCAAGAAGCAATGCCAAGTAGTGAGGAAATAATTCAATTATTATCAAAAAATTAAACATGCATTTCGGTTATATCTGAAATTCCAAGAAATTCAATTTTCTTTAGCAATTCTTGATTCGCCTGCTTTACAAAACTAGGTCCTCCATAAACAAAACCCGTATACACTTGCACTGCATTTGCTCCTGCGCAAATCATATCTATTACATTTTGGCCTGATGAAATCCCTCCAGAAGCTATGATTGCAGTTTTTGCTCCTATCGTTTTTCGAACAGACGACACCATTTCCAAAGTTTCGTCTAACAGGGGATTACCACTTAACCCTCCTTGACCAACAAATAACTTTTCATCCTGTATTGGCAGAGTATTAGCTAACACTATCCCATCAATGTTGCTCTTCAAGCACACATCCAACAAAGCAAAAAAGTTTTCTTGATCTGATTGAAAAAGTCTTGGTAGCTTCACGAATAATGGTTTCGTCTTTATGGAATTTATTGTAGAAAGCAAGTCTTCTAAATTCTCAGTTTGTTGGAATGCTCTAAGTCCTGCAGTATTTGGAGAACTAATATTTAATTCTAATGCATCCACTAATGAATCAAGTTTTGTTACACATGCTGAAATCTCATCCACAGTGACACCAGAAATGCTAGCAATCATTGGTGTCAGCCAAGACGAACTCTGATATTTTGCCAGCCTCTGAGAGGCAATTGTTAATCCTACGTTAGGAAATCCTAACGAATTAACGAGCGCAAAGTCATTGGTCCTTCTTAAGATCCTCGGTTTAGGGTTACCCAATTTAGCCTCTTTTGTAATAGTGCCCGCCACAATACCTCCAAAACCAAGCTTTGGCAAAAAATTCAACAAAGCACAATTTTTATCATAACCAGCAGCCAAAATTATTGGATTAGAGAATTCCAATCCTGAAATATTGATATTTAGACGAGAATCCTTTAACTCAAAAAACGGCCGTAGGAGTGATAGAATAGGTGAGGATATGAATCCGTCTGCTATTCGTTGGGCATACTCAGGAGAAAGCTTAAATAAAGTGGGACGCACTAAACTTTCGTAAATAGAGATCATAAGAAGATTTTTCAATTACAATTTATTTGAAATATACTTTATTATACAACAGTGATCGAATTAGAATATCAGCTACTTTCTAGATAGGGGTTTAGATAATGGGACTTACATTTGAAAAAGGAGATAGTAATTCTCCTAAAGGACATGCCCTCATTTATTTCACAAATAATACTGACCCTGAAGATATTTGGGCAACTTATCTTGTATTACTTCCAATCCAAGTCGATTTGGGCAAATACGTCCCTCCATTTCTTATGAACCAACTTGAAGATTCAGCTCCTAATGATCTCTCAGCATTCGCATTCCCTCCTGCACCTGAGCAAGTCGATAGCCTAAGCCAAATCATAGAATTAGCAAATATGCGTAACGATGACATACTTTTTGGTGGTGAAATAAATGTTAATGACGCTAGTGCAAACATGATGAAAGTGAACACTTCTCTAGAAGAATATATAGAGCTCTACTCAAAATCTTCATACGATTCCCTTGCGCTAGATCCAGATCTAGAAATCTCCGGAAACCACCTCGAAGTGAAAAATGTGATGTACAGCATGATGAGTGAACCAGACAAGCTAAACGAACTGACCAAATTAATTGGTAAACTCACATTCGCTAATGAAAGCATCGAACCTACTCTTACGAAAGAAGCTGAAGAGGAAATATATCTACTAGCAAATCATATGCCGGTTCATAACAATATTTCTAGTATCGTGAAAGCCGCAAAAGATGGTGGTAGTTTAGGTTCAGCAAAAGCAGAACTTCTCCTCAAACGTTGTTACCACTTAGCACAAGAAAACTATGCTGAAGTTGGAAAAGTTGAGCAAGACATCAAAGCACTAGATGCTGAATCAAACTAATCATAAGAAGAATTATCCAATATACCTTTCAACTGTTCTGTCGAAATATTCCCCCCACTAAGTACTAAAACAACTTTTTTCCCTTGCAATCTATCTTTCATATTAATTGCAGCTGCCAATGATGCAGCCCCTGCATGCTCTACCAAAGTATGACACATTTCAAGATACATACGTATTGCTTTACTCATTTCTAAATCTTCAACCAAAACAAAATCATCTAACAAATCTTTAAGGATATTTTGTGGCAAGTCATAACCTTTTGAAGTTGCCAATCCTTCCGCAATAGTTTGCATAGGAGATTCGGTTAATTTTTTGTTCTTCCAAGATTCGTACGCTGCTGAAGCATTTGCAGATTGAACTGCGATTATTTCCAAGTCTGAATTTATACCCTTACCTGCAATACACGCTCCACATGCTCCACTTCCGCCACCAGTAGGAACAATAATCACATCTGTATCTGGATGATCCTCCAATATTTCTAAAGTATATGTACCAGCGCCCGCAATAATTGCAGGTTCTTGAATTCCATCTACGTAATAAAATCCTTCAGATTTAGCAAAAGAATGTGCAAATTCTGCAGTTTGATCATAATATTCACCTACAAATCTAACTTCAGCACCCATAGATCTTATTGCAGAAACCTTACTTTCATTTGCACCTATGGGAACACAAATCACACACGTGGCTCCAAAAATCCTTGATGCATAAGCAACTGCTTGCCCATGGTTACCACTGCTTGCTGTAATCATACCCCTTTTAAGATCAAACGAAGACATCTGAGACATCAAATTTATGGATCCTCTTAACTTAAATGAACCTATAGGCTGATAGTTTTCATGCTTAATCCATATATCTGTTTGTAAAGCTTCCGACAATCTAGGATATTGGAACACAGGTGTACGAAACACATAATCAATTATGCGATTTTGTGCACTTTTTACATCATCATAAGTAGGTATTAGCATAATATCCCCTTTTGCGAATTCAATCCTGAATCATTCACTATTCCCTTTCAGGAAAATGGAAGTGAATTAGTTGATATAATCTATCGACATCTGAAAGGTTTAGTCATGAGTATAAAACTATTATCAACAGAAGTCTCTTCAAAAATAGCTGCTGGAGAAGTCATTGAGCGACCTTCCTCTGTTGTAAAGGAACTTATTGAAAATTCTCTGGACGCAGGTGCAGACAACATTTCACTTGCAATTGACGAAGGTGGTATAGAATTAATTCGCATTACCGACAATGGGATAGGAATAGAATCTAAAGAAGTTGAACTTGCATTCAAAAGATATTCTACCAGCAAAATTTCCTCTATCGAAAGTTTAAACAACATTTCAACTTTAGGATTCCGTGGAGAAGCCCTAGCAAGCATTTCATCCGTCTCTAGACTAACTCTAATCACTAGGTCAAAAAATAACGACTATGGTACAAAAATCATACTAAACAATGGTTTAATCACAGAAGTATTAAGTACTGGTGCACCTCTTGGCACATCAATATCTGTTGAAAACCTATTCGGGAATTTCCCTGCCAGGAAAAAATTTCTCAGATCCGCAAAATCCGAATTCCTTAAAATCAAACCTATAGTAACAAAATATTCACTAGCCTTTCCCGAAGTCAAATTCACATTGACACACAATGATAGAGTTAGTTTTCAATCACCTGGATCCAAAAGGATTCGTGACGTAATTAGTCCAATTTACAATAATGAAATCTCTAACTCTTTGCTAGAAATTAACCCACTAGATATTGAGAAAACAGCCGGATCAATAAATATTTCAGGATTAATTTCTCCCCCTTCATTAACATATTCCAACAGGACTCACATTACCTATTTCGTTAATAAAAGATTGATTCAAAACTCATCACTGAATTTTGCTCTCGAGCAAGCATATAAAGGTTTCCTAAGCGATAATCGACATCCGCTTGCAATCATAAATATTTCAGTTCCAAACAACAGTATTGACGTAAATGTACATCCTTCAAAAACTGAAATAAGATTCCAAAATGAAGAATTCATCTTTTCATGCGTACAGCGAGTCGTTAGAAACACGCTCCTAACAAAGTCTTCTATCCCTTCTGCTAATATTCCCCAAAAACAAAACCCCAGTTCTAACTATTCAATGGCCCCTTTACCACTTACACCATCGGACACCCAAAGTTTAGATATAAAAAACCACTCCAATGAAGCTACTCCTACTGATACTTCAAGCTTTTCACACCATAATTTGTTTCCCATATTGCATGTAATTGGACAGCTTCAGAACACCTATGTAGTAACAGAGGGACCAGATGGAATGTATTTGATTGATCAACATGCCGCGCATGAAAGAATACTTCTCGAAAATCTTTCTAATAGACTGATTACATTTTCAGAAAACGCCCAATCTCTACTTGAACCTTTAACAATTTCTTTGACATCTGAAGAGGAGAAAATACTAGAGCAACACTCAGAAGAACTTAAACAAATAGGTTTCGAAATTGATCCATTTGGACCTAGAATTCATCTTCTAAGAGCTGTACCCCAAGTGATCAATCCATCAAATGCAGAAGATGAATTACACAACACTTTGAATGAAATGTTACTAGAACGCAACACTCCACAAGTCATGAAAAGAGCACTAGCTTCTATTGCGTGTCACAGTGCAATTAGAGCAGGAGACACTCTTTCAATTGAATCTATGAAAGAATTAATTCAGCAGTTAGAAAAATGTATAGAACCTCATACATGCGCTCACGGAAGACCCACCACTCTTCACCTGAATAAAAGTTCATTAGACTATCAATTTGGGCGTACTTAGATTCAAAAATCAAATAATATTATTCAGCTTTCAACAAACTATTCTTCTGGTTTTCCCAAACCTGATCATCAGGGAAAATTGTGTCCATTACGACTGAAGATGGATCCCCATCAAGCATAGGCAACACTTCTTCCTGCCATTTTAAAAAATGTGGCATATTTAAATGAAGTTCCTTGTGAGAATATTCATCTTTATATACCTCGTATAAATGAAATAAATTAAGGTCGTTGGAATTTCGCAAAACATCAAATCTATAACAATTCGGTTCATTCTTAATAGATCCGATTGAATCTCCAAAACTTGCTCGAACGAAAGCTTCGGAATACTCTTCTTTGACTCTTAAAGTTACAAAAATGCTATACAACTTGATTAATCAAATCCACTTCGGATTTCCATAATTTGTCCAAATTTTTTACTAAGATATCTATGATATTTTTTTCATACAATCTAGTCTCTCCCCCAGAATGAGGAGTAATAAGCACATTGTCAAAATCCCACATAGGACTATTAGATTTCAAAGGATCATCTACAAAATGATCTAACCCAGCTCCAGCAATCAGCTTATTACGTAACGCATACATTAATGCTTCTTCATCAACACATTGACCTCTAGCAACATTAATTAAAAATGCAGATCTCTTCATTAATTGAAGTGATTCTTTTGAAATGACTTGATAAGTCTGGTCGTTCAATGGACAAGTCAGTACCACAAAATCCGAATCAGTCATCAATTCTCTATATCTATCTGGAGGTAAAAGAACATCTACCATTTCTCCACCCTTAGAAACATCTTGTCTAGTAGCCAAAACATTCATACCAAAAGCTTTGCATAATTTCGCTACTCTAGACCCAATAGTCCCTAAGCCTATTATCCCAACTGTTTTACCCTCTAATTCATCTTCCCTTTCACGAACCTCTGAAATCATCCCTCTCCAAAAGTGTCGTCTTTGATTATCTCTAGCCAAATGAATTTGGCGACTGAAAGACAATATCATAGCCATTGCATGCTCACTTACAGCATTACTATTCACTCCACTTGCATGAGACAACTTAATATTTCTGGAACGCAATTCATCCACAGGAAATTGATCAAACCCGGCGCCGATCGATTGAATATACGACAATCGATCAGAACGATCTAATAAAGAATCATTCCATAACCCAGACACTACTAGGACATCTGTTTCCGGCATTCTTGTTGTCAATCCTGTGGCAGTCCGGACTTGAAAATTTCGGATTCCAGTATTCCTTGATTCAAATTCAGATTCAAGTTGATATGCAACGTGCGCGAAACAAATTGTTATTTCTTCTTTCGAAGGAAACTTAATATCCATTATTACCTCTACTTACTAACAACAACTAAATACAGTCAATGTATAGCACGTTCATCCGCACATCTCAAGAAATCAGTGCAAAGGAAGTTTGGCTTTGATATAATTCAAACAATCTACTAGTAAAGAATTTTTCTATGACAGTCATATACGTCGCATCCGACAAACCCGGCTCTGGCAAGACTGCCCTCAGTGCATCTTTGTGCGTATTATTTAATAAACAAGGATTAAATTCGGCTGTGTATAAATTAACATCTTCTGAGGCAGAAAAAGAAATTTTCAATCAACATATGCAGGATTTTTCAAAATTACTGGACTCAAAAAATGTTTTGGATTCAATTGATTTGCCAGAAATATTCACTGATCAGGACTTGATTGAATCACTTAAACAACAAGAAAAAAAGTTAGATGTTTTGATATTAGAAGCTCCTTCTTCACAAACACCAGATGACATTGCTAAGACCGCTAAAACTCTTAATTCATCAATTATAAAAATTGTAAATTATTCCCCATCTATAACCATAGATAGCTTTCAAAAACTTGGTGAGACATTCTCAGGAATAAAATTTAGCTTTTTGATTAACAATGCTACAAAATACAGTAGTCATGCAATACAGACAGATTTTTTGGAACCTTCAATCGCAGTTAGTGATCGGATTTTAGGCGTCGTCCCAGAGAATCGAGCTTTGCTCGGAATTAACATTGACACTATTTCGAGTTTAGTTGATGGCCAAATAATTGATTTCAACAATCCTCCGGATCACAATCATACTGTCAACCATTTCATGGTAGGCGGTTGGAGTCTAGATGCAGGAGAATTATATTTTGGATTACTTGACCGAAAAGCAGCCATCATCAAAGGTGACCGGCCTGACATGCAAATGGCAGCTCTATCAACCGATACATCTTGTCTAATTCTCACGGGTGGATCCAGTCCTAATCAATATGTAGTTTTGCAAGCAGAGGACAAAGGAGTCCCGATAATTGTAACTAATAACGATACAATTTCTACAATGGAACTATTAAACAAGGCCGAAAACCACTCAAGATTTGATCATCCTGAAAAACTCGGAGAATTTCTTCGTCTGATCGAAAAACATGTTGATACAAATTCGATTTTCGAGTTAGTATAAGAACAATCTTTACGCCAATGAATCAATCGATTCAAACATTCCAGCAACAATTGCCTCATATTCTTTGAGGATTTCCGGGTTCAACATCAAAGCAGGGCGAGATGTATCTTTATATTCTGAACGTAAATTAGTTTGTCCAAAAAATGTAATCCCCATTTCTTGCGACAATTCAATTCCTGCTCCTGTGCCGAATATATCCCCAGAAAAATTCTCGACCACTCCAAGAATTGGTATTTGTAACTTCCGAACCATATTTATTGAACGTTTTGCATCAATTTTCGCCAAAAGCTGAGGAGTAGTAACTATGACAAATCCATCCATTTCCAAAGCCTGCATAACTGTCAAAGGAGCATCAGATGTGCCTGGAGGTAAATCTACAATTAAATAATCTAACTCCCCCCATTCAGTATTTTGTAAAAACGTGTTGATAGCATTATGAATCATTGGGCCACGCCAAATAATCGCCTCATTTTCATCCTTCTGGAAAAATGCCATAGACATCACCTTTACACCAAATCTTGAAGGCGGGACCATTCGGTTTTCATTAGTTGATGCAGGCACATCGGAAATATCTAAAACTTTCACAACGTTTGGACAATCAATATCAACATCCAACAGTCCAACCTTATATCCTTGCTCAGCTAGAGCAACTGAAAGGTTTACAGCGACTGTTGTTTTCCCAACCCCTCCTTTTCCACTATAAACACCAATCTTATATTTTATAGAAGATAAAGATTGAGCAATCGCTTTTTTCTGTTCAAATTGCCGTTTCATCGCTTCAATTTTTGCGCGAGCTTGAGCAGGATTCCCTTGATGTTGATTCATTAATTATCTCACATTATTTCAGGAAGCATTTAAGCTTAAACGCTTCTTGTCTAATCCAAACCTAGTAATTTTTTCCCATCTTCAGTAATCATTTCAGGATTCCAAGGTGGATCAAAAACCAACTCAACATTCACCTCATCAATACCTTCAATCTCAGCTAATCGCCATTCAGCTTGTTGGGCAATATATGGACCCATTCCACATCCAGCAAATGTCAGCGTCATTTGCACGTCAACATCATTATTTTCTACTGCTACACCATAGACCAGTCCCAAATCAACAATATTTACAGGTATTTCGGGATCATAAACATCCTTAAGAGCATCTAGCACATCATCTTTATTGATCAATTGAGCATCTGCCATGAAAATCCTCCTACCGAATTATCACTATCGATTGTAATTATGAAGGAATAGTCTGTCAATGAACACCAAAAAGCTAAAAGATTGAACCTATCAATTTTTCAGCTTCACTCAAATCATTTGAAATAAATAAATAAACTAAACTGCCAATATTCTTCACGACCACATGTACACCGTTTAATTCAAGGTGCCGTACATTTGTGCCATTAATTGAAAGATTTACCATTCCCATTTCTTCGGAAATTTCCCTGACTAAAAAAGAAACTAAGGGTGATGCATAAGACGAGTGAGTAAGAAAAACCAGACCGTTTATAGAATCTTGGAAAAATTCTGTTTCATCCGTAAACGTTATTATTGCATCATCACTTGTATAGGCTCCAAAAACAACGTTCCCTCCATTAAGTGTTTGATAAGTACGAGCGATCAATTGCAGGTCTAATCCATCGACATGCGTAAGCATATTTATTGCTTTCATATCTTTACTAATGGCTCCTACAGCAACTAATTGAAGAGTAGGTTCATAAGGAAGATTCGACATTAACCGCAATCCATCAGGGTCAAACTCATTTAATGGGATATACCGATTAATGTCTAAGGAGTCCACAATTACAGTGCCTGAGTTACTATGGTCAAAAATCGCATTAACTTCACCCCGGTGCTTTTCAGGAAGTACCCTACTAGAAGTTTCAGATTGAAAATACGATTCAATTTTTTCTAAATCCTTCAAATTCGTCGATCGAATGTTGCCATAAGTATGCAACATGTCTTTGGTAACAACAATCTTCGCAGCATCTACTTTAATTAGATTATCAGCAGGGTAACTATTTGTTCCCATGAGATTTAATGAATCCGACATAAACCATAAATCTTCATAAGGGCCTATCAATGCGTACAAGCTATAATCCGTACTAGGCAATAATGCACCTCTTGTCAGATCCTCAGCTTGAGAATCCCCCTCAGGAATTTGTGTGGAAGAGCACGAAATTAATAACATTACAAAAAGTAACAACATTAAAATAACTATTTTCTGAGGAACCTTCATTTATTCAGCTATTACTTTCCTAATATCACTCATTTGATCACGTAACATAGCAGCTTTTTCGAATTCTAATTCTTTTGCAGCCTGTTCCATTTGTGTTTTCAAATCTTCCAATAGAATATACAAATCTTCGTTTGATATACCCTCTGAATCAAGTTTAGTATCCGTAGACTTCCCTGCAATTTCCCGAACTCTTTCGGTAATATCTTTCACATCTTTAAAAATGCCTTTTGGCTCCACACCGTGACGTTCATTATATGCATGTTGAATTTTCCTTCGCCTATCAGTCTCGTCGATCGCCCTACGCATGGAATCAGTGATCCTATCCGCATACATAACTACTGATCCTTCAATATTTCTCGCAGCCCTACCAATTGTTTGAATCAATGCCGTCCAAGACCTTAGATAACCTTCTTTATCAGCGTCAAGAATAGCCACAAGACCAACTTCAGGCAAATCTAAACCCTCTCTAAGTAAATTAATACCAACTACTACATCAAACAATCCCAGCCTAAAATCTCTTAAAATTTCGACACGCTGTAATGTATCAACTTCCGAATGAAGATATTGAGTATTAATATTCATTTCACGCAAATATTCAGACAATTCTTCAGCCATACGTTTGGTCAATGTTGTAACCAAGCACCTTTGATTTAGTTCAATTCTCTCTCGTATCCTTGTCAACAAATCATCGATTTGACCTGTTGTTGGGACTACTTCAATGGATGGATCAACCAAACCTGTTGGCCGAATAATCTGTTCTACAATTGCCCCACTAAGTTCGTACTCATATGGACCTGGAGTTGCAGAAACATAAACCGCCTGATTAATTCGCGAATCAAATTCATTGAAATTCAAAGGTCTGTTATCTAAAGCCGACGGCAATCGAAATCCAAATTCTACTAATGTTCTTTTGCGTGATTGATCACCATTGTACATACCCCTAATTTGGGGTAGTGTCATATGAGATTCATCAATCATTACCAAAAAATCTTCGGGGAAATAATCTATTAAAGTAAAGGGAGTACTACCAGCTTCCCTCCCAGACAAATGTCTGGAATAATTCTCTATCCCAGAACAGAATCCGGTTTCTTTTAACATTTCTAAATCATATTTCGTCCTTGATTCAAGTCGTTGCGCTTCAACAAATTTCTCATTTTGTAGAAAATTACTTACTGATTCTTCCATCTCAAGTTGTATAGACTTGATAGCCATTTCCATTTTTTCTTCAGAAGTAACAAAGTGTCGTGCTGGATAAATTTCTACATTGTCTCGTTCAGATAAAATCTCACCGGTTAAAGAATCCATTTCCAATATTCGATCGATTTCATCTCCCCAAAACTCTATTCTTATACCATGTTGTTCATAAGCAGGGATGATTTCAAGAGTATCTCCTCTTACCCTAAACTTTCCCCTAGACAAATCATAATCATTACGTTCATACTGCATATCCACCAACTGGTGGATCAGATCTGCTCTTGATCTCCCAACACCTTTAGCAACTCTTGCAACGAAACCTTGATATTCCTCAGGAGATCCCAAACCAAAAATACAAGAAACCGACGCCACAATAATTACATCTCTTCTAGTAAGTAACGATCTCGTAGCAGCATGCCTAAGTTTATCTAACTCTTCATTAATATCTGAATCTTTTTCGATGTAGATATCCGTCCTTGGGACATACGCTTCTGGCTGATAATAATCATAATAACTTACAAAGTATTCAACAGCATTGTTTGGAAAAAATTCTTTAAATTCAGACGCAAGTTGGGCTGCTAAAGTCTTATTATGAGCAATTACCAAAGTAGGTCGATTCAACTTAGCTATGGCACAAGCCATTGTAAATGTCTTCCCGCTCCCAGTTACACCCAACAGGGTTTGATGTCTTTCTCCAACCTCAACACCACGAACTATACTCTCAATAGCTTGAGGCTGATCTCCTGTTGGTTGAAAATTCGAGATTAAGTCAAAGGATTCCATTTAAAACTTCTAAACACTCAAGTTGACCTTATAAACGATACTAACCATTGAATCTCAAGAAACTGAGACTGGCCTAGAACCCAATTCTAGTTGAACTTCAAAATATTTTCCTCCATCTCGAAGTATCCCCAATGTGATGGTTTCACCAGGAGACATTTTTTCAACCAGAATCGCTATTAAATCTGCCATATTAGTAACTTCGAGATTATTGATCTTCACAATCACATCCCCACCAATTCTAAGCTGAAATCCTGAATCAGTATTAACAACCTTATTTGAACCAACTAAACCTGCAAGATCTGCCGGACTATTTGAAACAACGTTTATCACTTGAATTCCTTTGGAATTTTTTGGCAGATTCATTGAATCCCTTACTAAAGGGTCTAATTCTGTACCAGAAATTCCCAACCATGCGTATGTAAAAACACCATTTTCAATTATTCCATTAACTACTCTTTGAACAGTATTGATGGGGACAGCAAACCCAACTCCTGAGTTTCCTCCACTTGGGCTAGCAATTTGGACTGCTACACCAATCACTTTCCCATGCCGATCAACAACTGGGCCTCCAGAATTTCCAGGATTTAATGGAGCGTCTGTTTGAATGACTTTTGGAATATTGTATAAACTTAATTGACTGTTTATAACTCTTTCTACAGCACTTACGATACCTGCAGTCATACTAAAAGATTGTCCGAATGGATTACCAATAGCAATAGCAATTTGCCCAACTCTCACATCATCACTGTCAGACAAGAAAACCGGTTTTAAACCATCATAAGGAAATTCCATTTTTAAGACAGCTATATCTGAATCGGATGAGATACCTACTAATTGTAATTGATCATAAAAACCATCAGAAAACTCTACCAATATTGCATTTGCATCTCTGATTACATGTGCAGCAGTTACTATGTGTCCATTTTCATCCCAAACAAAACCAGTGCCTTCACCAATAACTGCCAACCTATCACCCCTTTGTCCCATCGCCTTAATTTTTACTACAGAAGGAGAAACATCTGAAAAAACATCATTTAGTAACTCTTCATAAGCCGTTACTAGATCTATGGGTGAATCCTTAACGCCCGGGGCACCTGGAGGACCTGGCAATCCTGCATCTCCTTGGAGGCCTGGAGGGCCTGGATTACCCTGGTCTCCTTTAGGACCTGGATCTCCTTCACATGAGACCAATACCATCATCAATGCAAGAATACTAGCGGTCAATATTGAATTACTATATTTCATTTATTTGATTTACCCCAAGTCATTTAATTAGAATCCATATAAACAGGCCAGAAAATATTAACAAATTATTTTGTGACTTCAAAAATCATTAACGAACTATTCTCGGATAATGGACCTTCATTAAAATCCCCAAAAATATTTAATACTTCAAAACCTGAACGATCAAGCAAATGAACCATTTCCCAAATATGGGTATATCTAAGTTTATAATCCAAGTATAAGCGCCTCAAAGATTCTCCGGCAGGAGAAATTTGCTCCATTAATATTTTAGCAAAAATCAACTGATGAAATACATCAGCATATGATTGCTCATATACAATTGTAGAGCCACCAGTAATTGTGTCTTTCAAGTCTCGTGAATGTAGTAATATATTACCGTCCTGAACTAACAATTCTGGATCTGGAACAAACACATCAAACAACAATTTTCCATCTGATGCTAAATGTTTTCTTATGTTCTGCAAAGCCATTAGTTGATCTTCAATAGTCAAAAGCGATAAAAATCCGTTAAATGGGATGATTATCTGGTCGAATTGGAAATCAAAATTAAAATCTCTCATGTCTTTCAGGAACAATTCACATTGAGTAGAGCTAATTTGATATTGATTCATTTTGTGTTTAGAAACATCTAACATTGATTTGGAATTATCTATTCCAACCATATTGAATCCATCGTCTACCATCGGAAATAAAATCCTACCAGTCCCACATCCAATCTCCAATATACGACCTGTTAGGTGAGTTGCCTTGCGCCTATAAAAATCAATATCTTCAATCAAATCTGAATGATAAAAATCGTATACTTTAGCCCATTCCGAATAATTATCTGACATTTAATCAGAGCCTACAAGTTCAGCAAGAGCCAATCGCACTAATTCTTCAGGCGTAGGGTCATCAGAAATCTCAACTAAACTAAGCGCTTCCCGAGCCTCTGAGGCAGAATATCCTAAGGCTGATAATCCCTCCAAGGCTTGACTATGAGCACTCCGATCAATTTGTTTATGAATCAAAGTTGCGGACATCTTACCCTTCAATTCTAATATGATCCTGCTGGCAATTTTTTTCCCAATTCCTGGAACAATTCCAAAAGCCCCAACGTCCCCAATCTCTACCGCAGTAGCAAGGTCTTCAGGTGAGAGACTAGACATTATCCCAAGTGCATGCCTGGGGCCAACACCATTAACATTAAGTAAAACTTCAAATAAATTCCTAGATTCCTCATTCAAAAAACCATAAAGGTTTATATTTTCAGGCCTCATTCTCAGTGAAGTAAACAATTGAATAGACTCACTTGCATTAGACAGCTCATCAGCAACCGACGCCGGAACACTTAGTCGTAACGAGAAATTTCCTACATCTACATCAACCCAATCAATCCCACTTGAAGTGATATTCCCAGTAATTGATGAAATTAGTGACATTACCAAATTATATCTCCCTCAACATTAGTTCTTGCATCTCTTTGTCTTTCAAATGACAAAGAGCCACCGCTATCGCATCAGATTCATCTAAATCTTCAAAAGCTTTTTCAATATTTAATATCGATTCAACCATGTCCCTTACTTGTTCCTTAGAACTCCCACCATTATCTGTAACAGATTTTTTTATTTGGGATGGAGCATACGTAAAAATACCTAAATTGTTCTGAGTAGCAGCCAAAATAGCAACTGCTTGAGCTCGCCCAATCAACATTGCAGTACGAACATTCTGAGAGACAAAGGGGGCTTCAATTGCAACTTCAATAGGGGAAGTAAGTTTGATAATTTCGACTAATGAATTAAATATTTCATCCAGTCTATATGAAACATCTAATTTTGAATTGACTTTTAACACACCCGAACTAATTAACACTAACTCATGATTATTTGACTCAACAAGAGCATATCCAAGATTTACGGTGCCCGGATCTATTCCTAGAACTCTCAAACTTTGCCTCCTGACAAAATTTTTCTACTGAGATTCGTTACCGTATTCAGACAAAGCTTCATCAGGAAAATCGGCATTGGAATATACCTTCTGAACATCATCTAAATCTTCAAGCAAATCCATTAGCCTAAGAGTTTGTTTTGCAGTTTTGGAATCTAGCATAATTGTATTCTGAGGAATCATAGCTAATTCCGAAGATCTGATCTCCGCACTTATACCAGTTAAGGCGCGCCTTACTTCCTCTAAATTTGAAGGGGAGGCAAAAATCTCTAAAGTTGAATCGTAGGTTTCAAAATCATCAGCCCCTGCATCTATAGCAGTTAAAGCCATTTCTTCAGCCAAATCATCTTGTGCATCAACAATAACAATTCCTTTTTGACTAAATTGCCACATTACAGAACCCGATTCAGCCATGTTCCCACCAGATTTTGTAAATGTAGATCTGATTGCAGAGGACGTACGGTTCTTATTATCCGTCAAAGTCTCTAACAAAATTGCTATGCCTCCAGGTCCATAACCTTCATAAAAGGCTTCAATCATCTGTAATTGAGAGCCATCTTCGCCGCTACCCTTCTTTATAGCTCTCTCTACATTATCTTTTGGCATATTGGCATCTCTTGCCTTTTGCACAGCAACTCTCAATTTAACATTGGAGTCAATATCAGATCCAGAACGTGCGGCAACAATTATCTCTCGAGTCAATTTGGTAAACAATTTACCACGTCGAGCATCAGTAACTGCTTTACCATGTTTAATCGTTGACCATTTCGAATGACCTGACACTAGAAACCTCCAGATTAATTGCATTTTAGCATGCAGAAACAGCACGGTAAAGTTGATTAATCCTTGAGTTTCACTGGATTATTATCCAAAAACTTTATTTATTATTTTTCAGCCAACAATGTAAGAAATGTTAATTTTTGGGGAATTTTAACAAGTTTTAGGGTGATATTTGATGATTTAGGCCCAAAAACCAGAAATTCGTGTTGACAATGCGGCGCAAGCAATGTATACGGTATATAAGGGCTAAAGGAATCGTTCCTTTACAAATGCAAAAGGAGGACATGAAAAATGGCAACCTTAAGAAAGAATGACGTCAGTAGCACTGTAGCTGGGAAATTGGGTGGCTCCAAAGCTGATGGAGAAAGAGCACTAAAAGCTGTTCTTGAATCTATACAGGACGCTATCACAAATAGAGATCGAGTTGTTTTGACTGGTTTCGGATCATTCGAAGTTCGCTCAGTAAAAGCCAGACAAGTTCGACCAGTTAGAGGTGATGGTGGTTTGATTACCGTCCCAGCTCACAACAGAGTCGGTTTTACAGCAGGCGCTGGATTAAATAAGTCTGCTCAATAAGTCTCTGTAGAATCAGGTTAGACGGATTGATTAATCAGTCCGTCTAAACTTTGTACATTAATTTATATTTGGACTGGTAGGTAGATCATTCATTGATAGCAGTTTGCGGTGAAGCCTTGATTGATTTTGCCCCTATTGAAATTTCGGATAATAGGGCATATTTGCCTATACCAGGTGGATCTCCATACAATGTGGCAATAGGTCTAGGGCGACTCGGATGTCCTGTTGATTTCATTGGAAAATTATCTGATGATGAATTCGGACAAATCCTTAGAAAAAACCTATTATCTAACGGTGGTCGCGATCGTTTCACACTTAGCGGACCAGAGCCGTCTACTTTAGCATTTATCCACATTGAAGATGATCGGGATCCTCACTTTTCTTTCTTCTCCAATAATTCTGCAGATAGAAATTTGACTACATCCGATTTGCCAAAATGTTTGCCTAGCGAAATTCAAGCAATTCATTTTGGATCCTTTTCTTTAGCACATGAACCTATTGCCTCCACTTTAGAAAAGCTGATTGAACGGGAACATAACCAACGGATAATTTCAATTGATCCAAATATTAGACCATCTTTTGTCACAAATAAAAATCATTATATTAATAGGCTTGAAAAATTAATAAGTTTTGCAACTATCGTGAAAGTCAGCACCGAGGACATCAGTTGGATGTATCCCAATCAAGATCCGAATGAAATTATTTCTGAATGGATTCACTCGGGGCCAAACCTAGTCATTTTAACTTCTGGGGCAGAAGGATCATATGCAGAATCTTCATCTGGAATCAAATCAACTTCACCTGCTCACCCTGTAACAATAGTAGACACAGTTGGGGCTGGAGACTCGTTTATGTCTGCTTTACTTTGGTGGCTCTCTGAAAAAAAATTCCTGAATCTAGAATCAATGAAAACACTAAGTGAAAATGACATACAAAACCTACTGCTGTTCTCAAACAAAGCGGCATCAATTACATGTGGTCGATCTGGAGCAAACCCTCCATTTGCAAATGAAATTGAAATGGATTATTAAATTTCTGCCTTGTTGGACTAAAACTTTTCCATAGGCGAGCCGGTAACTAAGTAAATTACCCTTTCAGCAATATTAGTTGTTCGATCTGCTACTCTCTCAAGATCATGAGCTACCCAAAGCAAATAAGTTGCTCTTTGAATTGTAGAAG
>CAZWTJ010000034.1:0-17455 GCA_964637555.1 uncultured Dehalococcoidia bacterium
AAAAGATGCAAAATTTGAAAAAGCATTTCCGACCCAAAATAACCGATAATTCCGATATCTAAATGCTATTAGAGGATGGGTATTGGTTACTTTTTGCTCAGAAGACATTTTTGGTTCTCAACTACAACGGAACATTTGATGAATCAACATTCAATAGAACCAGATCTCAATCCAAAAGCTTCTGCAATCAACTCATACGACCGAGCTCTATCAGCATAATCATATGTAATTGTAACTATATTGATATGATCTGTCTCGTAGAGTCCAGCTACTTCCAATAATTGAGATTTTACTTGATCTGGATTTCCGTCAAGATAGCCTGATCTAAACTTCTTCAACCAAACTTCAACTTCTTGGGTTAACTCAAAATTGACAGCTTCTTTTGGAGGAAGCAAACCAGGTTTTTTCGGGAGTATCCAACCTGCTTTGTTTAGATTTCTACTAGAACCTATATAATTAGCTTTTTCTTCAGTTTCTGCACACAATGCTTGCACAGTAACATTTAATTTTGGCTCATCCAAAAATTTCGAAGGTTCAAAATTTTTCCTATATAATTCTGCCACTATAGGTCCTCTATCCCTTATATCTCCAAAAAAATCAGCAAATGCAAAAGATAATCCTAAATTAGCGGCTAATCGTGCACTATAATCTGAAGAACCCAACAACCAAACATCAGGAGTCTCGTCTAGGTTTTTACCAGGTAAAACTTTAATCCTAGAGAAGGGATGATCTGGATCCATTGATCTATTTAGGTAGCCTAAAACATCTAAAACTTGTTGTGGGAAATGTTTTACATCCATAGGTTGCTTTGGATAGGCAAGTGCTGCTGCAGTAAGCTGATCACTCCCAGGCGCACGCCCAATACCAAGCTCAATCCTACTTGGATAAAGTGCATTCATTACACTAAATTGTTCTGCCACTTTCAAAGAGGAATAATGAGTTAACATCACACCTCCACTACCGACTTGGATATGATTAGTTTTTGCAGCAATTTGTCCCATTAAAATCTCTGGACTGGGACCAGCAAATGAGTCGGAACTATGATGCTCCGCAACCCAAAATCGTTCATATCCCCATCCTTCAACCATTTGAGCTAATTCAATAGTCGCTATTAATGCTTCAGTAGAATCTTTCCCACGTGGAATTGGAGATTGATCAAGAACTCCTAAGTGCAAATTTGACTCCACCTTTTTCACCCCAAACATTAATTAATAACAACAATTTATTAAATATATCCATAATCAATTATGAATGCAAAATTACCGAAATAGATCCCTGGATTTTTCTCTTAGCAAACTCCCGCTACTTGTTGAACTTTTCTCAAAGTCTAAACCTCTTAGGACCGCTACAGGAACCTGATCAGATTTGCGCATAACAATTTCCGCAGCTCCCGCAATCTCGTCTACCTGTGCAATAAGAGTAGAAGTCAATTGTCTACCTTGAGAATCCTGAGTCCCTGTATAATCAACAAAAGGGGCAATACCTGAAATTCCAAGCGCAACATTAGTTTGTCCCATTCTCCAAGGTCTGCCAAAAGTGTCTGAAATAATTACTCCTACAGAAAAACCATTTGAAAAATCTAAAATTTGATGCCTAATAATTTCAGCGGACTGATCAGGGTTTGCAGGAAGTAAACATGCAACTTCATCGCCAGGAACATTTGACATATCAATACCAGCATTCGCACAAATAAATCCATGTTTGGTTTCTGAAATTATAATTCCTCGATCAATATCCATCCGCACAATTGTTTTACTTTCAGAAAGAATTAATTCGATCAACCTCGGATTCTTTTTCATTTTTAATCCCAATTCATTTGCAAAAGATGATGGTTCTACACTGCTTAATGGTATTAATCGGTTTTCAGATTTTGAAACAATTTTTTGTGCAACCACTATTACATCATTTTGCATTAACGGTGTGTTTTGAGATTCAGCTTTTTTAGTAATCAATCGACCCAAATTAGTTTTGGAAGTAATTTCGGGAATCCCTGACAAACCAAATACTTCAAATCGAGATACTTTCGACATTTACTTTCCCCTTACAATTTATATGAAACTTCATTAACGAACTAAAATCATCATGATATACTCAAACCAATTCATTATGTCAGACTATAACAAAACCAATCTTAGAGAAATTACACTACTTAGAAGTCCTATGTTCATTCCTGGAAACAGATCTGAAATGTTGAACAAAGCTCTGTCAATCAATCCAGATGCTTTCGTTCCAGATCTAGAAGATTCGGTCAATATCGAAGACAAATCAACCGCCCGAAAAACAATTCATAAATTCTTGCCTGAACTATTTTCGAAAAACATTCCTGTAATCCCCAGAGTTAACTCGATACAATCTGGATTGCTTTCAGAAGATCTAGAAGCAATTATCGGACCTTATATTTCCGCAATTTCTATCGGGAAAATTAATTCTCCAGACGACATCAAATACATTGACTCAGCAATATTAGAATTAGAAAACCAGAATCGAATTCACCCGGGATCAACAAAAATTATCCCTTGGATCGAAACATCTAAATCTGTTTTGCAGGCATTCGAAATATGCTCTTCCTCGCAGCGTATTCATTCAGTTGCATTTGGTGCAGAAGACTTTACTGAGGATATGGGGATTCAACGACAAGAGGATGAAAGTGAGGTCCAATTTGCGCGTAATTTAACTTGCATCGCTGCAAAAGCAGCCTGTATTAATTCTTTAGACTCACCTTATTTCAAATTTAAAGATTCGAATGGGCTCTCCAAAAATTGTTCTCGCGCGTCAAATATTGGATTTACTGGAAAATTCGCAATCCATCCATCTCAGATCGCTCAAATTAATCAATCATTTTCGCCATCAGAAGAATCAATAGAAGAAGCCAAAACTGTATTAGCTGCAGCAAAAGACGCGTCTAAAAATTCTCATGGCACTACTTCAATTAATGGAAAACTTGTCGATGCTCCGGTAATTAAACGCGCAAAATATTTATTGGATCAAGCTGAAATTATCTCCAAACACAAATCTGGTGGTTAATTAAAATATGTACAAAATTACTCTTACCGGTCTCACATTTTACGGATATCATGGTGCTTCTAAGGCTGAAAAAGAATTAGGCCAAAGATTTGTAATAGACCTAGAAATTGAATCAGATTTAGAAGAAGCAGCAAATTCTGATAATTTAGAAAAAACAATCAATTATGTGGAAATTTTCGAACTCGTAAAGGAAATAGTCGAGTCGGGTTCAAAAAATCTCCTAGAAACCCTCGCCAATTCAATTGCAATAAAAATTTTAGATCGATTTGATGTTGAGTCAATATCGGTTAAAATTTCTAAACCAGCTCCCCCAGTTCCTAATGTCAATTTTTCTAGCTTTGGGGTAGAAGTTTTCAAGCAAAAGACTTAAATTTGTTTTTATCATTTTCATGAGGGAATTTTACATTTAACTTAATTAAGGAATTATAGTGGTTAAAAAACAAATAGAAATCACAGAAATCCCAAAAGTCTACGATTTCCAATCAACTGAAAATCGAATATACAATCGCTGGAAGGATATTGGTGCTTTCGAACCTAATTGCAACAGTGACAAAGAACCTTTCACTATTATAATGCCCCCACCAAATGTAACTGGAGAGTTACACATGGGACATGCTCTTACCTTGGCATTGGAAGATCTTATGGTTAGGTGGCATAGAATGCTAGGGCATCCTACACTTTATTTGCCTGGAACAGATCATGCTGGGATAGCTACTCAGATGGTTGTTGAACGGAATCTTGCGTCTCAAGGTATATCTAGGCATGATCTTGGTAGAGAAAAATTCGTCAATGAAATATGGGATTGGGTAGAAAAATATGGGAATAAAATCAACGAACAAATTGAACGTTTGGGAACATCCTGTGATTGGTCAAGAAGTCGATTTACTTTAGATGAAGGTCCGGCGTTAGCAGTTAAAACCACTTTTGTGAAACTATACCAAACCGACCAAATATATAGAGGAGATAGAATCACCAACTGGTGCCCTAGATGTAGAACTGCATTATCCGATTTAGAAGTGAAGTATGTTGACCAAAAAAGTTCCCTTTACCATATTCGATATCCTATTCAGGATTCTGAAAATTATATAGTGGTTGCAACTACGAGACCAGAAACTATGCTCGCAGATACCGCTGTGGCAGTAAATCCAGAAGATGAACGATATCAAAAATTTTGCAACAAAACTATTTTACTTCCAATAATGGGAAGGGAGATCCCGATTATTTCAGATGAATCAGTCGACATGACATTTGGAACTGGGGCTTTAAAAGTTACTCCTGGTCATTCACTAACAGACTATGAGATCGGCCAAAGAAATAATCTTGAAATTATAAACGTTCTTAATTTGGATGGAACCTTGAATGAAAACGCGTCACATTACCAAGGAATAGACAGACTAGATGCAAGAAATTCAATCATAGAAGAACTTTCCTCACTTGAATTACTAGAATTGGAAGAGCCTTACAATAATTCTGTCGGTCAATGTGATAGATGCCAAGAAACTGTAGAGCCAATTGTTACACCCCAGTGGTATGTGAGGACAGAAAAATTAGCGAAGCGAGCCGCTGAGGCTGTTGAAAACAACGAAATAGAGATTATACCTAGTAGATTCAAGCAAGATTATTTAAATTGGATGGACAATATTCGTGACTGGTGTATCAGCAGACAACTCTGGTGGGGACATAGAATCCCAGTTTGGCACTGCAATGATTGTAATGAAGTAACTGTCGAAATTTCTGACCCGAAATATTGCGCGCATTGCCAATCTAAGAATTTGTTTGCAGACCCTGATGTATTAGATACTTGGTTCAGCAGTGCTCTCTGGCCTCATTCAACTTTGGGTTGGCCAGAAGACACGCAAGATCTGAATCGATTTTATCCCACAACCGTTCTCGAAACTGGATATGATATTTTATTTTTTTGGGTCGCTCGTATGGTAATGATGGGATTAGAAAACACAAACAAAATCCCTTTCAAGACTATTTATCTCCATGGTTTGGTTTTAGACCCCGAAGGGATCAAAATGAGCAAAACAAAAGGGAATGTTCTAGATCCTCTTCAACTTATTGATCTATATGGAGCAGATGCTCTCAGATTCGCATTAACTACTGGGAATTCTCCCGGGAACAATCAACGAATGAATGAACAAAAACTTGAAGCAAGCAGGAATTTCGCTAACAAACTTTGGAATATAGCTAGATTTGTAATAACAAATATCAGTATGTCTGAACATACCTATGAATGGAATGACAAGTTCCAACTTACCCATATAGAAGATCAGTGGATAGTCAGCAGACTAAATAATGTAATCAAACAATCGAATTTACATATGAAGAGATTCCAATTTGGAGAAGCACAAAGAATTATTCACGATTTCGTATGGAATGAGTTTGCAGACTGGTACATAGAAATGGTTAAGATAAGACTTCGTGATGAATTGAAATCTGACAAAAACCTTAAAGTATTACTCATCTACATATTAGAAAATATCTTGCGCCTGTTACATCCATTCATGCCATTTATCACTGAAGAATTATGGCAAATAATTACATCCAACGTTTACTCAGGTTCCAAAACCAACAATCGACCTGAATATCTAATTAATTGTGCCTACCCTGAATACAACGCAGATCAAATAAATGAAAAATCCGAAAATACCTTGACCGATATATTTGAAATTATACGTGCAATTCGCAATGTTCGAGCAGAATTCAGAATCCTACCCAATCAATTCTTAGATGTTTCATTTTCTATGCCAAGTTTTGAAGAATCCCTTAGGAGTGAGATTAAAACAATTAAATATCTTGCTAGATTGAATGAAATTACATTCAATCTACAAAAACCAGCCACGGATAATAACGCTATTACTATAGTAATGAAGAATGGAACAATAATTGTTCCTCTGTCAGAGTTCACTGATATTGAAGGAGAAATTTCTCGTTTGAAAATAGAACTGAATGATTGTAATGAAAATATAGAGAAAATTAATATCAGATTATTAGACAATCAATTCATGACGAAAGCTCCAGAAGAAATTATAGAACGCGAGCGCGTTAGACTATCAGAAATTCAAGATCGTAAAGAAAAAATTCAAGAAATCCTATCGAATTTGAATGGGTAACCAATCGGTCCAAATAATCCGCTACTTTTTAGTCCTTCTTTCGGATTGCATAGCAACTATCTGGACAAAGTCAGAATCCTCAGAATCCGTAGGTGTTGGAGCCTTCATCATCATTAATTGATCAAGTCCTTTTTTTGTATCGCTGGCAGTCCTTGCCTTATCAGAATTCATTATCCTGTACTTAAAAAGCCAATAAGTAAATTCTTTAAGTTCTGAAATATGCATCTCAGTGGTGAAAGGTTTTTCATTGATTTCTCTAAATTGGGTCAAAAGATCTACATAGCCCAAACTATAGATACGCTTAAAAATATCATTTGTGAAATCCCTAGAATATTGATGTCCATTGCTTACAAATCTTTTGTTTAAATCTAATTCAACTGCAAGATGAAGTGCTTCTTCAACCACAATTCCATAATAGTAATTTAAATAAGCACGATATTTGTCAATCCCAAGAAGGTCTTTGAATTGCTCTCTATCAAAATCATCAGGCAAAACACCGTCAAATAACAAATTATCCCGATCGGATGAAGGGATCAAATCTTCACATGACAAAACTAATCTCTCAGCCAAAGCTAGCCAATCAAAAGCTTCACCTTGTATAAGATAAACAAATCTTCTCCCATGACATTCTTCACCTGGGATTGACCAATTAGCCATTGTTTGAAGAAGTGCGACAGGCCAATATTCCCCCTTCTCCAAATGTACACGCAGGGTTTCAATGCTATTTGTATTCATCGTTTTATCATGACCTATCATTTAGGTTTCCTTTTCAAACAGCTCTGACAGCACCCTTTGACGCTGTGACTTTTCAGTTTGGATCCATTTTAAAAATGAATCCAAAGGTAACGTGTTAACGATATTGTTCGATTGACAAAATCCTCTCATTGCAATCTTAACCCCATATTCAATTGCTTTCAAATCCTCACATTTGTGAGAATCTGTGTTGATTATTAATGCAACACCCAACTCTCGTGCTCTATTTACATAAAGATCTTTTATATCCATCCTAACCAATGAAGAGTTGATTTCTAGGGCTGTACCCGTATCAATAGCGGCTTGAAAAATCAACTCGAAATCCGCCTCTATTGGAGGTCGAATGCCAATTTTTCGAGTTGAAAGATGACCAATAACTGTTACTGCAGGGTTTTTCATTGCAGCTACTATACGGTTCGTCATAGTCGAACTATCCTGATTCATTGAATTGTGGATGGAAGCTACGACAAAATCCAAAGATCCTAGCAAACTATCACTATAATCTAGTGATCCATCTGATCTAATATCTACTTCTGAGCCCGAAAGAACTTTAATTCCACCAATTGAATCATTTAATTTTTTTATTTCTATATTTTTCTGGATCAATCTTTCAGGACTTAATCCATTAGCTATTCCTAATCCAGCAGAGTGATCAGTCATCGCAACGTACTCTAAACCTAAAGACCGAGCCGCCTCTACCATCTCATAAAGTGAGTTTTTCCCATCGCTCCAGGTAGAATGAACATGTAAATCTCCCTTGATATCATTAACAGAAACTAGTCTTGGAATTGAATTAGATATTGCCATTTGAAGAATATTTGAACTAGATCTTAATTCTGGTGGTATGTATTGCAATCCCAGATATTGATAAACTTCAACTTCATCACTAAAAGAACGCTCAGTTAGTTCGATCTTCTTTTTACTTGCAATTCGCAACAAATCTTTATAATGCTCTTCAGGGCCAGTTTCTTGTATTAAATCGAGTATTAATGTGCTTTTTTCAGAGATGCATATTTCTAAATTAATACCCTCAAGTGTAATAGCACAAATTTTTACATCTTTCACATCATTAATAACAAACATATGATTCATTTGTTGTAAGTTCGAAAGAAATTCCATGTACATTTCAGAAAATTCACAAACTATAGAAATCTTTGATACTTCTTCTTCCAATCGCCTCAATTCTCCAGCTATTATTACATCCACATCTCCAGGCAATTCCTCCTGGATTGCAGCAACTATCTTTTTTGCAATTGGCATTGCAATATGAGAAGGTGTCAAACCAACACTTGCATGTAAAAGATCCAAATGTCTTTGAATTCCATCAATTACCTTTTCACCCATACGAGGAAGAGACTTCAATGATCCATTCTCTATCGATACTTGCAACCCTCCCAAATCTCCTACCCCTAATTCTTTCCAAATTCTAGTAAGTGATTTTGGACCCAATCCAGGGACCTTAATTAGTTCCAAAATCCCATCAGGAAATTCTTCCAACAACGTTTGATAGTAACGCAAATCTCCTGTACGAACTAATTCGAGAATCTTTTCAGAAATTGCATTTCCGATACCCGGAATTTCCTTCAGATCATTCCCATCGTTAATCATTTGGCTCAGTTGAACAGGCAATCTATCAATCACCCGACTCACATTGCGGTAGGCCCTAAGAGTGAAAGGGTCATCACCTCTTATCTCCAGTAGTATGGAAATAATAAGGAATACCTCTGATATTTTCGAGTTATCAAGATTTGTCATCATCTACAGAAAATCAATTAGAACCGTGACATCTTTTATACTTTTTACCACTTCCGCAAGGACAGGCTTGATTCCTACCAATTTTGGGTTGAACATCAGTCGATTGTGAACTAATGGAAACACTAGAATCCTTAATTAATTCTCGATTGGTAGATGATATATTGCTACGCACCAATCCTGAAGAATTATTAGTGTTTGAAAGATTTTGAGGCGTTGTTGGTTCTACAATAGATAAAACACTTGAGAAGTTTGCAAAAACTGAATGAACAATATCTTCAGTGATTCTTGCTTGTAATTTTTGGAATGCATCATGTCCTTCTTTTTTATACATAACCAATGGGTCTCTCTGCCCATATGCTTGAAGGCCAATACCTTGTCTTAAATTCCCCATATACGTCAAATGTTGCACCCAATTCCTATCAATAGAACTTAGCATCACATTCTTTTCAAGATGCCTAATTGAATTTGAGTCTGTGGGATCTTCATACGACTGGTATAACTCATCGACGTGTTCAATTAATTCATTCTCAATTGTTTGAGAAGTCATTCCTGAAAGTCGTTCTTGGCTATGAATTGATTCAGGAATTGGCACAATCCCTTCAATTTCTTTTAACATCCCATCAATATCCCAATTCATTACAACAACGTTAGAAAGATAGTCTTCAACAATCGCTGAGATTTCCTCACCAACCATTCCTTTAATATTGGTACTCAAATCCATTCCCGATAGCACTTTTTCTCGCTCGCTATAAATAACATCCCTGTGAGTGTTAACAACATCATCATAATCCACCAAATGCTTCCTAATATCGAAATTAAATCCCTCGACTTTTATTTGAGCACTTCTGATAAATTTCTCTACCATTGTGTTGTCAATTGCCTCATCATCTTGCTGGCCTGCCCAATTCAAAAATCCTTGTAGTCTTTCTCCTCCAAATCTTCTGAGCAACTCATCATCTAACGCACCAAAAAACTGCGAACTACCTGGATCTCCTTGACGTCCTGACCTGCCCCGAAGTTGATTGTCAATCCTCCTAGCCTCATGTCTACCTGTCCCAACAACATACAAGCCACCCAAAGCAACCACTTGCTCATGATTTTCCTGCCACTGTTCAGGGGAATTACTAAATGATTCGGGGTTTCCCCCAAGGATAATATCAGTTCCACGACCCGCCATGTTTGTGGCTACTGTAACTGCATTAAGAGCACCTGCTTGGGCAATGATTTGTGCTTCCCTTTCGTGGTTTTTAGCATTTAATACTTCATGTTTGATACCTTTTTTCTTCAGAATTTTGCTAACTAATTCGGATTTATCAATATCAGTAGTGCCAACCAATATTGGCTGGCCCGTTTGATGAATCTCATGAATGTGATCAACCGCAGCTTGGTATTTTACTTTTTCACTCTTAAAAACTAAGTCGTTTTTATCTTCCCTGATCATTGGCTTAAATGTCGGCACTTCAATTACTTCTAGATCATAAATCTTAAAAAATTCTTCTGCTTCTGTTACGGCAGTCCCAGTCATGCCAGATAATTTTTCATACAATCTAAAATAGTTTTGAAGAGTGATGGTCGCATAAGTTACACTTTCTCTCTTAATAGGAACATTCTCTTTAGCCTCTAATGCTTGATGTAATCCATCTGAGAACCGTCTACCATCCATCGGACGCCCAGTAAATTCATCTACAATTACTACTTGCCGATCCCGCAGAACATAATCGCGATCTCGATGGAAAATTGCCTTAGCTTTTAAAGCATTTTCTATAAAATGCACATTCTTATAATTCTCAGCACTGTACAGGTTATCAATTTTTAAAATATCTTCTAGAGATCCAACACCTTCTGCAGTTATACCAACTGTCCTATGTTTTTCATCAATTGTGTAATCAATCTCAGATTTTAGAAAAGAAACGATTTTTGAGAATTTAGTGTATTCCTGCGATGCTTCCTCAGCAGGTCCGCTAATGATCAATGGAGTCCTAGCTTCATCAATTAAAATGTTATCTACCTCATCAACAATTGCATACGAACGTCCCCTCTGAACTTTTTCATCAATTTCCTGAACCATATTGTCTCGAAGATAATCAAATCCAAATTCATTATTAGTCCCATAGACTATGTCACATTTATAAGCGTCTGCTCGAGAAATAGGTCTCAAGTTTTCAAACCCAACATCCCCCATACCCATTTCAAACTGATATGCGCTAGCATGTTGTAATGATGAAACAGACACATCTAGAAAATCAAAAACGGCACCCATCCATTGACAATCTCTCCTAGCCAAATAGTCATTGACAGTAACAATGTGAACGCCTTTTCCTTCAAGTGATTCAAGATAAGCGGGCAATGTTGCAACTAGTGTTTTACCTTCACCAGTTCTCATTTCTGAAATTTTACCCTGGTGTAAAACAATCCCCCCAATTAACTGAACATCAAAATGTCTCAGTCCAATGGTTCTCTCTGCAGCTTCCCTTACAACTGCAAACGCTTCAGGCAGTAAATCACTTGTAGTCTCACCATTTTCAATTCTATCCTTAAACTCGGTTGTTTTTGACTTCAATTGATCATCATTAAGACTTGCGAGCTCTATAGACAGTGAATTGATATCATCAACAGTACCTTGCATTTTTTTAATTACACGGGCATTTGAATTTCCAAGGATATTCTTTAAACTACCAATCATTATCTGTTATACCAAAATCTCCAATATTGATGAAAAAATACGAAAATTAAAACTAGACAATCAAACCTACGAAGCAAATAGTTCGCCAACCGACGTCCCACTATGAATTCTACGAATCGCTTCACCAAGTAGGGGTGCCACAGAAACATTAATTATTTTATCCTTCATCTCACCATCAATTGCAGGAAGTGTGTCGGTGAACAAATATTCTTTTATCGGACTGTTATTCAATTTCTTCGACGCATCTCCACAAAGCACCGGGTGGGTAGCGGCACAATACACAGCTCTTGCACCATGAGCCATAACTAATTCAGCAGTATTTACTACAGTACCGCCAGTACTTATTTCATCATCAATTATAAATGCAGTCTTGTCTGTAACATCTCCGATCAAATTATCTGTAGCAGTAGTGTCATCATTTCCTATTCTTCTTTTATCCATGATTGCAATCGGGGCATTCAAAATACCCGCCGTTTCACGTGCTCTTCCCGCACCTCCAACATCTGTTGCCACGACTACTAAATCTTCGATCCCTCGATCACGGAAAGTATTCGCAAGCATTGGAACAGCTGTCAATTCATCAACAGGTATATTGAAAAAGCCCTGTATTTGCCCAGCATGCAAATCAATTGTAAGGACCCTGTCTGCACCAGCCGTTTCAATCAAATTAGCCATCAACCGGGCGGTAATAGGGACTCGAGGCTGATCTTTTTTATCACTTCTACCATAAGCAAAGTATGGCAATACAGCTGTTATCCTAGCTGCAGATGCACGCTTTAAAGCATCAATCATTATTAATAATTCTATGATACTGTCATTTACAGGTTCAGACATTGGCTGGACAACAAAAATATCTCGCTCTCGAACATTTTCCAGAATTTTCACAAACGTATTATCATTCTGGAATTTAAAAACTTGAGCCTTCCCAATTGATACATCCAAATAGTCACAAATATCATGTGCTAACTTAGGATTGGAATTCCCCGTGAATAATTTCATTTCTCCAAATGGCATTAGTTCAACCTCAGAAACATGTGCGAAAAGTATACCAAAGCTAAAACTTTTTCGCACATTTTCAGAAATTTAAAGTATTATATTTATAATCAATCAGATTTTAAAAGCGTGACAAATATTTTAAGAGTTTTGTATTGAGTAACACAAGATACTTTCCAAAATTAAGATCCGTAATACCTCACTCCATGAATCAAAACGGAGAAGATTTCTTGTACCTAGAAGACCCCCTGAAATTAACCAACAATATGGTGGTTGTCCCACAACAATACGGAATTGTTTTAGCTCTTTGCGATGGGACTAGAGATCTTAGAATGATCCAATCTGGAATTAAATTTAGAACTGGAGAATCAATAGAATTAAAATCATTAACAGAGTTAATAGAATACCTTGATTCTGCGGCATTATTAGAAAATCAAAAATTTACAGTTCTACTGAACAAATCAATTCAAAAATTTCGATCTACTCCCGCTCGCAAAATGACCCAAACGCCTGATGTTTATTCAACAGACACTGATCAATTCAATAACATGATCGAAGGATTTTATGAAGAATCTAAGTCCTTAAATCCAGGAACCCAAAAGCCAACAGGATCTCTAGTAGGAATGATTTCTCCTCACATTGATTACCAGCGAGGGTGGAAGACCTATGCTCAGCTTTGGGATTTTGCTAAAGATTCCTTTGATAATATTGAAGTGATCTTTATATTAGGTACAAATCACTATGGAGAATTCGGGACAATCACCCCCACGACCCAAAATTATTCTACTCCTATTGGAATCATCAAAACCGATGAAAAAATTGTCAATCAACTGATTTCAAAATTGGGTAATACGCCAGAAGAACTTCACCATGCAACAGAGCATTCGATTCAACTAGCATGTAATTGGGTTCATCATACCTTCAAAAATAATGATTTCACATTAGTTCCAATTTTATGTGGTTCATTTCATGAATTCATTACTTCAGATCAAGATCCCAGGAATCATAAAAACTTCAATATTTTGTTAGACGAAATTTCCAATTCATTCAAAACCCGCAAAACTCTCGTCATTGCTGCTGCAGATTTAGCACATGTAGGACCTGCATTTGGCGACACTCAACCATTGGACGAATCATCAAAGATCAATCTCAAAGAACAAGATCTTAAAACACTCCAAAGTATTGCGGAATGCAACCCAAATAAATTCGTAGAACTAAGCAAAAACGAAAAAGATTCTAGAAGAATATGTGGTCTAACGCCAATATATCTAACATTACGTTCTTTTGAAAATTTTCATGGCAAGTGGTTGGGATATGATCAATGTATGGCTGACCAAAACAATCAATCTGTTGTATCAATAGCAGGAAGTCTAATATACTCTGACAATCAATAAAATGGGAGATTTGAATTGAAAAAGATAATCAAGTGCAAAAATTTAATACATGACCCCTCCTTAGAACCCATTCAAAATGGGGTGATAGTTGTTGAAGGACAATTCATTTCAGAGGTTGGAGACGAGAATCAAATTCCGATACCAGAAAATGCAGAAGTTATCGATTGTTCAAATGAAACTGTAATGCCAGGATTAATTGATTCTCATAGCCATATTACAGCAAACTACATTTACAATGAATCCCTTGAAGAACAACATTCCGCGGATTTAACGACCGCTTCTTTAAGAGGATCTATGAACCTTCGTTCTGATATGAACATGGGTGTTACTACAATGCGTACATTGGGAGATCAAAAGGACGTGGAACTCAGATTCAAAAAAGCGATTGACGAAGGCGTGATTCCAGGACCTCGTTTAATTATTAGCATCCGAGCCTTAAGACCTAGTCATGGTACTGCCCCATTCCTTGCAACCACCGCCGATGGACCTGATGACTTAAGAGTACGGATTCGTGAAAATTACAGTATGGGGGCTCAATGCGTAAAATTGTTTGCTACGAATATTGCAAATGGAAATCACTATGAAGACTATCTTCGAGGAGACTTGACAGGAACATCAGCATATACTCATCCTGAACTCCAAGCTGCTATTGACGAAGCACATACACTAGGAATGACAATAGCAGCACATGCTATAGGAGGCCCAAGTATGCGTTGGGCTATGGAACTAGGAATAGATAGCATTGAACATGGCAATATGCTCGAAGAACAAGACTTAGAAATCTTTCTAAAGAACAAAACATTTCTAAGTGATCCCAATTTGCAATTGTTTTTTGATCATGAAACTGGATTTCCCTCCAGGGATAATTGGAACGTAGATTGGTGGCAGGAAAAAGTCATTGAAGCACGAGAAAGAAGTGCGAAATTAATCCCTGAATTAGTCAAGTCAGGCGGTAAAATTTGCCTAGCAGGGGATAGCGGTCATTCTGTTTTGTGGCGTGAAATGATGCATATGGTTAACATAGGATGCTCCACAAAAGACACTTTATTAGCAGTAACAAAGAATTCAGCTGAATTGTTAAAAATGGATCATCTTATTGGAACTATTGAGAAAGGGAAGTTTGCCGATATTATTTCCGTTAATGGAGATCCTCTTTCAGATATCACTGTCATGCAAAATGTTAAGCTGATAATGAAAGAAGGAAAAGTTTACAAGGATTTGATTTAGTTTTGTTTGGCCGCAGGAATTTTAAACAAAATTACTGCGGCCAGCAAAAACAAAACTGCCACGATTGTGAAAATCAATCTATAGCTTTGTGAAATGTCAAATGTCAGTCCAGCCATAATTGGTCCAACCAAATGTGCAACCCCAGTAAAGACAACAATAGTACCTAATATACTCCCATAATTCTTTAACCCAAAATTCTCTTGAACGAACAATTGATATACAACTCCCCAACCTCCCATAAAAATCCCATACAATGCAGCAGAACTTATTACAACATAGTTAAATGGTATTGAAGTCATAACAAAAATTAACCCAGCTTGACCAATTAAAATTATTATTAGAGATACTCTTGCAGTAATCTTCTCAGAAAGGTACCCGAAAATCGCCTTACTGATCATACCCAAAATTGCCAAAACTGCTAAGGCAATTGATGCCAATCCTGTAGAAAATCCTTCATTAAACAAGTGAGTCGTGATATTTACTAAAATAATATCGTAGGTCAAAACACCAATCAAAACTATTGTTGCAACCGCAAAAAATCTTTTTGTGCGAATTAAATCTTTTACTTCCCAATCTGCGGTCATATTATTAGGTGCATTTGGATTTAATTCTCTGGATGATTTGTGTGATTCGTCGGGACGATCCCTTACTACAAAAAGTACAAATATAGACGCGATTATACCGATAATCCCAATGTATAAATATCCTATTCTCCATGAAAAAATGCCAATCAGTAAACCAGCAACAGGAGCTAACAATAATCCCCCCATATTATTTCCCATCGCTGCAAAACCCATCACTCGTCCTCTAATTTCAGGAAACCAAGTCGCAATCAATTTCCCCATTGAACCTTCAGAAGCAATAAAACTCGGCGCAAATTGTAAGAAACTGAGCAAAAACCAATGCCAAGGTTCAGTCATTAAAATTCTCAAAATAAAACTTGCCGATATGATTGCCAAAGCCCCAGACATTAAAAATCTAATACTGTACTTGTCAAGAAATCGTCCTAAAAGGGGAGCTAATACACTGCTTGCAGCATAAAATGATAAGGATGCACTAATGATTGTACGTGACCATCCAAATTCATCCCCAATAGGTTTAACAAAAAAACCAAATGAATACTGCGCAGAACCAATCACAAATGTATTCGCAAAAAAAATGGCTGCAACTATCCACCAACCTCGATTGAGTGATTTAATGATTAGAGTTGGCTTATTTAGATTCACAATGAGATGTTACATCAAAACATATTCAAAACAATAAAATTTCTTTACCAATAGTTCTCCCGCTGATAAAATTGATACTAAATAAATAGGAGAGAAATATGGCTTTTAAAAATAAGGTTTCCGTATCAGCCGAAATAGAAGAAGACCACTTGGAGTGGCTTGAAAATGTTACTGTGAAATTTGATCTTCCTGATACTGACAAAGCATTAAGAATTATTTTGGACTTTGCAATGCAGGATAATGATCAAAACGAGATTTTTGCTGCTGAGAACATGCGCTGTTTGCATTGCAGTTAACTTTTTCCTAATGGTGAATTGAAGTGTCAAATTCATTAATATTACTTCTGGTCAATATGATCGGTGGTATTGCGGTCCTATCAAGCTACGCATTATGCATTATCTTATTCCCAGAAACTAGAGAGGTTTTATGGGGAGGAATCTCGGGAACCGTAAGAAGTTTTTTCGTAATTTCCATGTTAATTGCAGCAACTGGATACTTATCCTATCTTGCAATTACATTCCTAAATCCTGACTTAGGACAATTTAGAGAAACACTTTTTCTTGGTTCCCATTCAATAAGCATATTGTCATTGCTATTCCTTATATCTGCAACACTCTGGATGCCTACAAGCGTAATTTACAGTAAAAATCCATCTTTTTTAATGTGGTTGATTGTAGTCTTTGCATTATGGATCACAGCATTGTCAATTATTGCAATTCTAGCAATAACATTAAGCAGTACTTTTGAATCAAAACTGTCTTTAAAAATAATCAGTTGTATTGGATTGTTCTATATTTCGTTCCATTGTTTAATCCTAGATGGGATCATATGGGTAGCAAAGTTTCCAAAACTCCATTAAACGAAAATTTCAAGAAACCTTCGGAATTCTCCCGCATTTTCCTGATTATTATTTTACCTATTTTTTTAGCTTTGATACCTATTACTACTGAAGCTCATTTTCCATTAATTGCTGGCGACAAACACCACAACAAAAATAACGCATTAACAATAGAAAAAATACATATTTCCAAAGTAATGTATCAGTCTATTAGTAAGGCAAAACCTGAATCCTGGATTAACTTCGAAGTTTCTGCAGAAACTAATCTAGACATTGAAATCGGCCTTCCAAAATTGGATAGGCTTAAAAATTTCCGCCCTACCGTAGAAATCATCACTCCAGAAAACGAATCCATTTTCATCCATACTTCCAAAATTCACAATCCCGAGTCATTCCACGAACCATATACTGACACTGAATCCTGGATCTTAATTCGCCAATCC
>CAZWTJ010000035.1:0-10976 GCA_964637555.1 uncultured Dehalococcoidia bacterium
AATTATGCAAATCACTCTTCCTCAAGTTGGAGAATCAGTGGTTGAAGGATATATCAACAAATGGTTAGTTAAACCTGGCCAGATTGTGTCAAAATACGACCCGTTGGTAGAAATTGTCACAGACAAAGTTAGTATGGATTTTCCCTCTCCAATTTCTGGAACGATTTCAAAAATATTGGTTCAGGAAGGTGAAACAGTATCAGCTGGCACTCCAATAATAGACATAAAAACATTAGAATCTAATGTAGAAGAAGAACCTAGAAATATTGTTGAGCGACAACATATCAGTAGGGTAGGAAAATTGCTCAAAAATGTAGAACCCGTTGGTCCAACTGGTTCTGGAGGACTTAAAAATAAGTCACAATCTTCTACAACTTTTTACTCTCCCGCCGTAATGAGGGTTGCAAAAACAAATAATATAGACTTAAACAAAATTGTTGGTTCTGGAGAAAATGGAAGAATAACCTTAAAAGATTTGAATGATTATGTCCCCGACACAATCCCCACAAGCTCTGAATCCGATCAAAATGTTCCTCGCACAATTGAAATTGTTACAACAAGTTCAATTCGTAAAATAATCTCAAAAAGAATGGAAAAAAGTGCTAGAGAAATTCCACACGCATGGACGATGGTGGAAGTTGATGTTTCAGAGCTAATGAATTTAAGAACTTCCACAATGGATTCTTTTTTTCACCAAGAAGGCATTAAACTGACCTATCTTCCTTTTGTAATTCAAGCAGTATGCGCAGCTATTCTAGAAAATCCAATCCTAAATTCAACCTGGAATGCGGGTGAAATTTGGGTTAACAAGCAAATAAATATTGGCATTGCTGTTTCGACAGAAAATGGATTGTTTGTCCCTGTAATTCCAAATACAAATAAATTAACAATTTCTCAAATTGCCAAAGAATCCGACGAACTAATTAGCCGAGCAAGAGAAGGAAATTTAGAAATTCATGAGGTCCAAAATGGCACATTTACAATTAATAACACAGGTGCATTAGGATCAGTGTTGTCAGGCCCGTTAATTAATCATCCACAAGCTGCCATCCTAACTACAGAAAGGATTATCCAACGTCCCGTTGTAATAGATAATACAATCAAAGCCAGATACATAATGAACATGTGCCTAAGTTTTGATCACAGGATAATGGATGGATTGGAAGCAAGTAACTTCCTAGCTAACATAAAACACTCTTTAGAAAATATTTCGAGAGACACAAATCTAAATTGATCCCCAATACGCATACAAACTCCAATGAAAATATTCCATGTTTGGTAAAAACCTTAGGAATCACAGACTACAGAACCGCTTTTAAAATACAAAACGATCTGTTTGAACGCGTCCTGACAACTGAAATACAAGCCGCATTGATAATCGTTGAGCATCCCCACGTATACACATTAGGTAGGCGTAGTAAAGAAGAGGACATCCTTCTACCTCCAGAACAATTACTAAGAATGGGAATAGAAGTAATTAAAACTAATCGTGGAGGGGCAACCACATACCATGGGCCTGGACAGATTGTGGCATATCCAATTATTAATTTAAGAAGCTCTGGGATTAGCCCTATAGAATATGTGAGATTAATAGAGGACACTCTAATTACAACATTAGGAGAATTTAACATTTTGGGTACAAGGAAAAATGGGATGCCTGGAGTGTGGATAAATGACTTAAAGATTGGTGCAATCGGAGTAAGAATCAGTAAAGGGATCACAACTCATGGATTTTCGCTAAATGTTTCCTCTAATCTTAATTATTTTGATCACATAATTAATTGTAGTTCAGAAGAAATGTTAATGACATCGATTAAAAATGAGTCCCCTTTTGTAGATCTCAACATTAAGAACACTAAAGATATTGTAGTGAAAAATTTTTGTAGAAAATTTAATTTCGATCTTCGCTTTGACAAGAATACTGAATTACTCTAATTGCCATAGAATCTTTCAGTGCGTACCATCTCACTTGGGATATTAGACTCAATTACTATTTCAGTTATGCTAGAAACAAAATCCGAGGAACCACAAATGAAAGTGTTCGGAGTTTTTTGAAAAAACTCCGATACCTCCAAAATCATCTCTAAATCAATCCTCCTACAATTCCCTTCCCACAAGACTGGCTTAGTTCTAGTAAACGTCAAATCAATCCTTGAGTTTACATCCAACAGATTCAATGATTTTAATGCATCAGCAAAAATAATATCTTGTTCAGATCTGATTGAATAAAGCAACGCAATTTGAGATTCAGGTGAAGATTCGAATTTGTCTCGAAAAATTGACATTAATGGAACTATCCCAGTACCACCTCCTATTAGAAACAAAGGGCCACTTACACATTTTGACCATGTGAATGGACCCCCCAAAGGACCACGGACCTCAAGTTGGTCTCCAACTTTTAAAACTTTAAATATATAAGTGGAGATCTCTCCGTCAGGAACTAACTCAATTGAAAATTCTATCAATCCGATTTTGGATGGAGCAGAGCCCACAGAATAACTTCTCTGCGCCTGATATCCGTCAGGAGCAGTTAACCGAACGTCGTAATATTGCCCAGCAATATGCTGTATCCACTGAGGCAACCGTAGTACAACTGTCTTAACCCGGTATGTCTCAAACCGGATTTCTTCAACTGTTGCAACCTGCCATGAAGTCACTAGCAAAGACTAATCCCCCCAATATCTTTGTTCTCTCCAAGGATCTCCAAGCATATGATATCCATATTCTTCCCAAAAGCCCGGACGGTCATCATCCATGAATTTAATGCCCCGAATCCATTTGGCTGACTTCCAAAAATAAAGACCCGGAACAATTAATCTCACAGGGCCACCGTGATCGATAGAAATTGGGGCCCCTTCATATTCGAAAGCTATGAGGCTTTTTCCTTCAAGTAATTCCTCAAGAGGTATATTTGTCGTATACCCTCCATCACAAAATACCATTACATAATTTCCTGAAAAGGTCATTTTGCTTGCTTGCAACAAAGTATCTAATCTCACTCCTGTCCAATTGGTATCAAATTTTGACCATTTTGTAACACAATGAATATCAGTCGTTAGATTTTCATTAGGCAACTGTTTAAAATCATCCCAACTCCATTTAGAACTTAGTCCATCAACATTTTCAATAGTGAAATCCCAATCCGTGAGAGAAATTATTGGAGAAGGCCCTGCGGACAAAACCGGGAATCCTTCAGTTAGATGTTGACCTGGAGGGAGCCTTTTCTGTATCTGCTTATTAGGTCTTTGGTGACCAAAAAATCCTCGAGTGTTCATTTTAATTCCTCGGATCCAATATTTTCTCTAAATCAATTACATACTGCTGACGTCCATTCAAAACATGCGGCGAATCTACAATAATTTTTTTACCATCTGGACTCGACCTTGGGTGGGTATCACACCGCCACTCCCCCGTATACTCATTTGGAGAATATAAATCTGCCACGGGAATCTTTTTGTTCGATAATGTGTCGAAGAGATACACATGTTGAAGCCTCTCATTATCGGGATAGGTATCATTAAGCACCCATCTCTTGTCTGGCAAATACGTACAATGACCGTCTTCAATCATTGTATTCTCTCCAATTTGTTCTCGCCCATGAGATTGATCATTAAATAAATAAAAACCATCCTTAGCCCATGCAAGAATAATTTTGTTGTCTCTCCAAATATAATGAGAAGTAAACCCTGAAGTATCAAGTAAATATGGGGATTTCCCATCTGGATTTATAGTAAACATCTGGGTAACCCTTTTACCTGAATCATTAATCCGTCGATGGAGAAACGAAATCCTGGAATCATCAGGTGAAATAAGGAGATGATTAAACCACTGTTTGGTTATATTAGAATTTGAGATCTCAGACATCTGTTGCGCATCCCAAAGAGAAAAAATTAATTCCTTTTCTCCAGTTGATAAATCAATCTTCCAAATCCCTACATCCTTTGGAGCAAATACATCAAAATTCGGATCATCAATCCCTCCATAACCATACCCTGGACGCATATCATTGATTCTCCTAAAGTCTGTACTTACTGCCCAATTCCCATCATTACTTAGTGCATAGATAGGTTCAGATAAAAATCTAGTCTCCATTGAATCAACGTCCAGAATCTTCGAACCATATCCCGTTTCGGTTCTCACATTCCAAATTACCTCACTAGTTTCACCAGGTAACCACTGCAACATACATCCTTGTTGCCAATTCCAAGCAGAAGTACTACCTAAAGTAGTCCACTTGTTATCCTGCTTTAAATCAATCATTCCAATTGTGATCTCGTCACTATCTTTTGGGGATCGATGCTCGAAGTCAACTTCCATAGATAAAACTCTATTAGACGAATAATCAAATTGCCTTTTATCGTAGTAACCAAACCAATGAAATTTGGGGCTAGATGTTATCGGTGTAATTATAGGAAAACCCATCAATCTTCCTTAAATATTATTGTTAATACTATGACACAGTTTTGAATTATTTCCTATTGAAGAAAAGGGTAAAATAGTATAGAATCCTGAACTATTAGATGCATGATCACCTAATATATCAATTATTTGTTGCTGAACTTTATAGAGGACAAAAAATTATGCCTAATTCTGACACCGCTTTAATCGCTCACTTGATGAGGCGCGCCGGGTTTGGTGCGAATCATTTGGAATTGCAGAAACTCTCTGAAAAATCATATGAAGACATTGTTGAAGATCTAGTTAACCCTGAAAGATTTGAAGAACCAGAAGAGGATCTCCTTCGAAGGTTCTACCCTATGCTGGGTCCGGATTTCCTGGCTGCAAGGGATGGTATGGGCGATTGGAGTGGGAGATGGATGTACCATATGCTGAATAGTCCACGAGCTCTGCAAGAAAAAATGTCTTTGTTATGGCATCAGGTTTTTGCTACTGCTTGGCACAAAAGTGAACACGTCCCAACTATGCTTGTACAAATTGACATGTTCAGAAAAAATGGGTTAGGGAACATGCGAGATATTCTCCTTGATCTTTCTAAAGATCCTGCAATGATCAATTGGCTTGACAATAATGAAAATCATAAAACACAGATCAACGAAAATTATGGCCGCGAATTACTTGAATTGTTCTCAATGGGAGTAGGTAACTACACAGAAGACGACATCAAAAGCGCTGCTCGAGCATTCACAGGCTGGACTTTTATTCAGCCTCTTCCTCTTTATCCTTACGGGCACTATGAAGCTACGTTCAAGTACGATCCGGATGATCATGATGCAGGCGAGAAAGAGTTCCTCGGACATACAGGTAATTTTGATGGTGAAGAAATCATAGATATAATTGTCACTCAGCCCGCAGCGGCTAGATTTATAGCACGTCACTTATATAACTTCTTCGTAGCTGATGAGGTCCAAGTACCTGCGTGGAATGAAACACCTCCCAAGGATCCACATGCAATAGAAATTTTAGTCGATGCATATTTTGAACATGACGGTGATCTACGTTCAATCATGAGAGTACTACTCAATTCAGATTTCTTTAAAAATTCTAGATTCAAGAGAGTTAAAAACCCTGTAGAGTTAGTAACGAGTACTATTAAATTAGTTGGAACTCACAGAAAACCTGAGCAGGGTCTAAAATCTCTGGTAGCTGCCGCTGCTGATATGGGTCAACATCTTATGAATCCTCCAACAGTTGAAGGATGGCATACAGGGCATGAATGGATTGATGGAGGAACCCTAAATGAAAGAGTTAACTTCTCTGTTAACGAAATTGATGTAAGTAAGCCTGGGGTAAAAGAGATTATTGAACAAATTGAGTCTGCCGGGTCACTTTCATCATCCGAGTTCGTTGAAACCATGTTACAACTTTCTGGTCAAATAGAGTTAAATCAATCTACTAAAGATGCACTGACTATGACTGCCGAATCTGAAGGCGCTCTTGATTTCAGCTCCCCGGATAAGTACGAAGAAAGTGCTGAAAAAATTAAAAAAATGTTACAACTAATCGTCTCTTCTAGAGAGTATCAATTCGCTTAAAAATCTATATAAGGAGCACTGAGAAATGCCCGCCACAACAAATGGCAAACCACCAGTTTTAGTCGTCGTTCAATTAGGCGGCGGTAATGATTTCATGAATACCCTAATCCCGTATGGTAGTAATGTTTATTATGATTCCAGGCCTAAAGTTAGCATTGCACAAGAAGATGTTCTACCAATGAATGATATGTATGGGTGGCATCCAATGTTAGGACCTCTTAAAGATATGTTCGATGCCGGTGATGTTGCAGTAATTCAGGGTATTGGATATCCGAATTCCAGCAGATCTCATTTCCGTGCTCAAGACATCTGGCACACATGTGAGCCAGATAAAATAAGTACCGAAGGGTGGCTTGGGAAAGTAATTAGAGAATTAGATCCCAACGGTGATAATCCTTTGACTGGCGTAAACTTTGGACGTGGTCTTTCGAGATCACTGGCCCTTACCGGAGTTCCTGTAACTTCAGTTGGAAGTTTGGACAACTACGGACTAATGACAGGACTGTCAGATCAACAAGAACGCGTTCAGGCATTAACAACTTTCAAAGACATGTATAGTCAAGCAATTGGGACTGGACCAGTCATGGACTACCTTGCTCAAACTGGCCTCGATGTGCTTCGAGGAGCGGAAGAACTTAAAAAAGCTCCTCAATTATATAAGTCCAATGTTGAATACGCCGACAATCCAATCGCGCAAAGTCTTAGAGACGCCGCGAGAGTGCATTTAGCCGGCCTTGGTTCTAGAATTTTATATACACAGCAAGGTGGCTATGACGTCCACGCAAATGAAAATCCTACCCAACCAAAATTACTGGGTGATCTTGCCGGCGCAATTCATGATTTCTGGGATGATCTGCGACAACACAACGCTGCAGACAATGTAATTATGATGGTATGGACCGAGTTTGGAAGGCGCATTAAAGATAATGGATCTGGAACAGATCACGGTTCTGGTGGAGGAGCATTCCTAATTGGAGATAGAGTGAACGGCGGACTTTATTCCGAATATCCATCTATTGATCCTGGTCAATGGCTCAATGGTGAAGATATGGTTCATACATATGACTATCGTGGTTATTATTCAACCATCCTTGATCAATGGATGAAGGTTGAACCCAAGCCTGTTGTAAACGGTAGCTATGAACAGTTGCAGGGTATCTTCAACTAACAATAATACTGGAAAAAACTATTTTGCGGCCGGCGAGTGAATATTAGTCAACGTCGGTCGTGATTTTTAGAAGAACACTCATCAGAATACACGGAGGTGTAATGTGGTTACTACAATTAATCGACCTTATGGGCTTTTACGAGCAGGATTCCCATATCTAACCAGTTTGGGTATGCGTAGAATGACTACAAATTGTGCTGATATTGCTATAGGACAAGAAGGAAGGCTATATACTCTCAATCATTTACCCATGCAGATCATGCGATTTAATTGGGATGATGAGGATTTAGGCGGATGGAGTGGTAGCGGGGAAAACGCGCTTGGTTCAGGCGTACAAGTTATAGCAGATAAAAACGAAGATTTATGGATTTCCGATGAAGGTAAACATTGTGTTTTTGTATACACTAGAGATGGTGAATTTATCCGCAAAATTGGTGAGTATGGAGATGGAGACGGGCAGCTAAATAGACCTTCGGGAATAGTGTTCGATTCTGACGAAAATTTATATGTAGTTGATACAACAAACCACCGGATCCAAAAATTTTCAAACGATGGAAAATTTTTATCATCATTTGGTTCATACGGATCTGAAGAAGGTAAATTGAATTTACCTTGGGGAATCGAAGTTGATGAAGTAGGGAATATATATGTTGCGGACTGGAGAAACGATAGGATCCAAAAATTCACTAATGATGGTGAATTCATCATGTCCTTTGGAACATCAGGTAAGGAAGATGGGGAATTCAACAGACCTTCAGGACTTGCTCTAGATCCACACGGGGACATATATGTCGCTGACTGGGGAAATAATCGTGTCCAACAATTTGATCAAACTGGAAGATTCGTAGATAAGTTTATTGGAGATGCCACTATGGGTAAAGCTGCCAGAACTTACATGATGTCTAATGCACTTCCTCTAAGAATTCGAGAGATGCGCTCTCTTGAAGAATCAAAACGATTAAGAGCTCCAATGAGTGTTCGTATTGATGAAGACTTTAAATTATATATTCCAGATTATGCTGCTCACAGAATTCAAATTTATCAGAAAGAAGCATATCCTCTAAAACAAGGTGAAATTGCTGAGCCTTTACGTAATCCAACTTTATTGGTTGTATAGAAAGACTTTTAGTCGGTAGAAAGCTATTTTTACGCTGGAACTCCGGGCAGATTAACCTCTTGCGCAAAATGACATTTAGAGAACTGTCCTGGACTGCCCACAATCTCTACCATTGGTGGTTCTTGAGTACGGCATATATCCTTAGCAAACTCGCACCTTGGATGGAAATAACATCCTGAGGGAGGATTTGCAGGGTCAGCTACTTCCCCTTCCAAAACTTTGCCACGAGAATTTATTTCAGGATTTGGCACCGGAACTGATGACAACAATGCCTGAGTATAAGGATGTTTTGGCGCAGCAAAAATCGTATCGGTCGGAGCTATTTCAACAATTTTCCCAACATACATCACTGCTACTCTGTGACTAATATATTGAACTACACTTAAATCATGGCTGATAAACAAATATGTCAAATTCAGTTGATCTTGAAGATCTTGCATCAAATTAAGTATTTGAGCTTGAACAGAGACATCCAAAGCAGACACGGGCTCATCGGCAATAATCAACCTAGGATTCATCACCAATGTCCTAGCAATACCCAGTCTTTGCCTCTGTCCTCCACTAAAAGCATGAGGATACCTACGCATATATGATGACGAAAGACCCACAACCCTCATCATCTCAGCAACTCTATCTTCTAACTCAGATCCACTCGCAAGTCCATTAACTCTTAAAGGATCAGCAACAATATCAAAAATTGTCATTCTAGGATTTAACGACGCAAATGGATCTTGAAAGATTATTTGCATTTCCTGTCGCACTAAATCCAATTGTTCACTACTAGCAGTTGGAATATCAATATGAGAATCATTTCTCATGGTGTAATCAATGCTTCCACCAGTAGGTTTAACTAATCGCATCAGAGCTCTTCCTGCAGTAGTCTTACCACAACCACTTTCACCAACCAATGACAAAGTCTCACCAGCATTCATATCAAATGATACCTCATCTACTGCACGAACATTTCCTAAGGTTTTTTTAAAAAATCCGCCAGTAATTGGAAAATGTACTTTCAAGTTATTTACTGAAAGAATCTGGTTGTTTGACTTAGTTTGTTTCAAGATCTTCTCCTAAGAACCAGTGGAATTCGAATAAGGATCAGCAGCATCACGCAGACCATCACCCATGAAATTGAAACTCAAAACGACAATTATTATCAGTATGCCAGGAAGAAGCAACCATGGTGCAGATGCAACAGAGTATATGTTCTGAGCTTCATATAATAAAACACCCCAACTAATACTTGGCGGTCTTAATCCCAAATTAAGAAAACTTAATGAAGTTTCAGCAATAATCATTGCTGGCACTGAAAGAGTGGCAATAGCAATGATGTGACTAACAAATGACGGAACCATATGCCTAAAAATCAGATTTAATTCTTTTGTCCCATATGCTCGGGCGGCTAAAACAAAATCTTCTTCCCGCATTGCCAAAAATCGTCCCCGAACCTCTCTGGCCAAATCAGTCCATCCCAAGATACTAAGAATAATCGTAATCGTGAAATAGACTTGAACATTGGACCAATGAACAGGAATTGCGGCAGACAAAGCTAACCACAATGGAATAGTTGGCATCGCCTTCAAGAATTCAATCAAGCGTTGGATAAGCAAATCCATCACTCCGCCTCTCAACCCTGAAATGCCACCAAGAAGAATTCCTATAAACAAACTTAATGCGACGCCTATTAGCCCAATGCTCATTGAAAGACGCGTGCCATATGTGACCCTGGACCAAAAATCTCTTCCATATCTATCAGTTCCCCATGGATGAAAACGAGCGGGATTTCCGCTGGCATCATTCGCTCCCATTAAGTGAAGATCAGTTTTAAAAAGACCCAAAAACTTATAGGTGTGTTTCGAATCTCTCACAAAGAATTCTATATAGTTTTTTTCTTCCTCTATAGGGAAGTGTTCCATCTTATATGTCTCTGCATTCCGCTGTGTACGAATGCTAAAAATATGAGGTTTAAATTTCATGTCTTCAAACGGTTGAATGAACTGAGGAGGGATATAGGCACTTTCAGCCAAATCGTCTTGGGGGTGCTGAATAGCAAGAAATTCAGGAAAAATCGCAACGAAATAAAAACAGAATAAAATGAACATCCCCACAAAGGCTAATCTATGCCTGCGAAACCGCATCCATATCAACGTCTTCTGAGAAGTTACTTGTGCCTGTGCTTCAAGTTCTTTTAGAACCGTTTCTTGACCATTCTCAGCCAATTAATCTATCCTTCCAATCTAATTCTTGGATCAATTACACCTAACAAAATATCCGATATTAAAGTTCCAATCAGTGTCAAAGTTGTCAAAATAAATAATATCGATCCAGCCATATAAAAATCTTGAGACTGTAAAGCTCGTAAAAGAAGTGGGCCAATAGTATTTAAGCTCATAACGGTTGCGACTATCAAACTACCCGAAAAAAGTTGCGGCAGAGACCAGCCAACCGTGCTGACCAGAGGGTTAATAGCAAGTCTTACAGGATATTTCATCATCAATTTCATTTCAGACAAACCCTTAGCACGAGCGGTTTCAACATACGGCTTATTCAACTCATCCAGAAGATTCGCTCGCATTATCCTTGTAATTCGTGCAGTACCATCAGTTCCTAATATCAACATCGGAACCCAAATATGCCCTAATAAATCTTTGACTTTTGCAAAAGACCACGGCGCATCAACCATATCATTAGAAAATAA
>CAZWTJ010000035.1:11076-16714 GCA_964637555.1 uncultured Dehalococcoidia bacterium
TAACTAAAAGAATTAATTAATCTTTGAAATACCACTGAGCAGGTCGACCTTGAGCAGGTGTCCTATAAGCCCAGTTGAAGAATGCAACTGGAGGAACATTGCCCAATTGTCTGCTAACAACAAATGGTTGTTTAGCTTCAGTAACGATACCAATGTCTAACATTTTGTTAGTCCACTTAGTATAGAGTTCTTTCTCAAGAGCATTTCGGCCTGCCAAATCTAGAGAAGGGGCACGCTCGTGCATTTCTTTAAGTTCTTTAGCCCAATCTGGTGGCTCTTCAGCGCCATCAGTTCCGTTAACCCATCGGACCCATAAAGGACCCCAAAGGTTATCAATATTTGTTCGGGCTCGTCCCTCAAATGTATTACACGCTGTCTCCATCCACTCAACACGAACCATCATTTCATTAGATGTGGTGCGATCGTCAATTATTGGACGAGGACCAGGGAAAGGCTCAGCATTAATGCCGACTTCTTTCCACTGCTGAGCAAGAGGCTCAAGAACCTGGGTCCAAGAACCAAAGCCATCAAATGCATCCAAAATTAACTTAAGGGGAGCACCATCTGGAAGGGTATAGTAACCATCAGAATCTTTTGCTCCAAGCTCTCCGCTAGCAACTAAAGCATCCAGTCTGGCTGCTGCATCTACAACATCATATGTTGTCAAATAATCCCGAACATCGTCACCTGGATATCCGCCAACAGTTGAAGGAGGTACTGACTGACCAGCAATTCCTAGACCCTGGTATACGGTCTGGTTGATCTCTTCTCGGTCAGTAGCTACAGACAACGCCTCTCGGAATTTGACATTTGTAGTTACGACGGATTCAGGACCTTTGTAAGTCTGGTTGAAATAAGCACTAGCAACCGTTCCTCCACAATATGGCCATAAGAAAACATCATAATTTCCACGATCTCTGTTTTCCATTAGTGTTGGAATATCTTGAGTTCGAACGTGTCTTCCTTGCATATCAATCTCACCAGCAACTGCCTTCAAAGTAATAATCGAAGAATCGCTAGCAAAGTTGTACTGTAATCCATCCATATAAGGAAGCTGATTACCTGCGGTGTCAACTTGATAGAAGTAAGGGTTTCTTGAACCACGAACTATATCAGTAGACCATGGGGTAGACATATACCAAGGACCCAATGTTGGACGGCCCCTGTGGCCTTTAATTCGATAGTTTTGTCGATCGTTGAATAAGTCTTTCCAGGTATCAAAACCCTCATCTGCCATAAGAGCAGCTAGAGCATCTGCATCTGCAGTTTCCTCATGGAATTGACTCATATATGCACCAGCAATAATATGCTCGTTACAAGGAGCCCCACCTACAGTATCAGTAGCTGACAAAGCAGGTAAGAAAGTCGAAAACGGAGCATCAAATGCCCAACGAATGGTCGTAGAGTCTATCTTGGTAAACGTAGGAGTATTACCAGTAGATGATTTCATTGTTGCATTAGCGTTAGGGCAAAGAGTTGTGTTATTCAGAGTACGATCATTGTAAAATTCAATATCGTCTGCTGTAAACGGAGTCCCATCAGACCACTTGTGACCAGGTCGGAGATGGAACGTATAAGTAGTTAGATCTGAAGAAAGTTCCCAAGTAGTAGCAACTGCAGGCTCAATGGCTGTGCTATCCATACTCCACTGGACTAATTTTGCTCCAGCACGGTCTAGACGACCAAAGTTCCAAAAGTCTGTTGCACTGTTATGAGCTCTGTTAAGATGCCCTCCATATTTACCAACTTCGTTATAAGGGGTAATTACAAGAGGATCATCAGGCAATCTCTTGTCGACAGATGGCAAAGCACCAGATACAACTAAAGCTGCCAATTGAGGGGCCTCAGAGTAAGTTGTGCCAGATACAGCTGCCATAACCTTTGGAGCGGCTAGGGTAACCTTACCCGCAGCAGTTTCTTTACTAGTTATGACTTGTGCTGCAGTCTGTACAGTGGCTGCCTTAGCAGGAGCACTTGCAACTGCTGCTGCAGGTGCTGGAACTGCCGTCGCAGAAACACCAGATGGTGCTGCAGGTGCCTGTTGAGCACTAGGAGCTCCCTGTGTTTGAGCGGCTGCTTCTGGCGCTGCAGGTGCTGCAGGTGCTGCTGTAGTACTATCATCGCTAGAACAAGCGACCATCATCAATGAGACGACTACAGTAATTGCCAAAAACACCACTATTCGAGAGTGTTTAGTAAGCATTTAGAATTCCTCCTTGGAAGATATTATGGTCTAATGACCTTTAAACATAAAAGAACCAAACGAGAAAGCGCACTTTAAGGCACTTACCTCATCTAATAATTTCGAGCATAGTAACGTATTTGAACCTATAATGTCAATTGCAGAAGCTCACAAATTCCATAAATTTAGCTCATTACAGATAATTTGGAGCAAACGGGATCACTAAGGGGCTAATCCGTCCCAATCTGTCGATAGAATATCATTCACATCCCAATAACCTGACGCTCTAGCTCGAGGTCTGTCTGTGGTGATCACATCTAGGACATAAGGGACTTCGGAATTTATTGCTTCATCAATTGCAGGTCGCAAGTCTTCAGGATTTTCTATACGCTTCCCACCAGCACCAACTGACCTAGCAAATGCTGCAAAATCAGGATTATAAGGTTCTTTTTCATCCTCAATCCGAAATTCAGTCCCAGTTAATCGTTTCCAATGTCGGTTTTGATAAAAAGCGATAATATTGTACGAATAATTATTCATTACTACCCAGACAACTGGGATTTTAAATTCTACTGCAGCGATCACCGTTTGCAATGTTGCCCGAAACGCCCCATCCCCAACAACTGCTACTACTGGAACTTGAGGATTTCCTAATTTTGCACCCAATGCAGCCGCAACTTCTTGTCCCATCGTGCTATATCCACTACCCACGATATGAGTGCCAGGGGTCTTAAATCGAAAATGTTGGCCGGCCGCGTGTCTAATGCCTACGCCGCTGACTAAAACTCCTTTGCCATCTGATGCCAAATCTATAGAATCTCTTACATCCCCCAAAAGTCTTTCCACACAAATAGGTTTTTCAGCTGATTGTTCAAATTCGGCAAGTTCTGCAAACCATTTTTGTTTCTCTTGAATCATCCCCTCAACCCAAGGTGTACTAGTCTTAGGATCAGAAAAGTTCGGAACTTCATCTATCATTTGTTGCAAAACTGAGCTGGCGTCACCCACAACTCCTACTTCTACAGGATAGATCTTACCAATCTCATAAGAATTAATATCAATATGAATTAATTTTGATTGTTTAGAGTTGAAAAAGTTTTCACTAGACCAAGAACTTGTATCCATCTCAGGCATTCGGGTGCCAATCGCCATTATTACATCAGCATCACGTGCTAATGCGTTTGCAACAGGAGTGCCTACAACACCAGTGAATCCAGCACTAAGTGGATGCTCGCCATTAATTGCACCCTGGCCACTCATAGTAGTTGCTACTGGAACATTTAGGTATTCAGCAAAGGAAGTCAATTGAGAAGTAGCTTCACTTAGCAAAACTCCATTACCTGCAAAAATTAATGGTCTTTCGGCAGAAACAATTAAATCTAACGCTTTTTGAATTTCCTTTGGATCGGCCAAAACTTTTTTGGAGCTTGGCCTATGAGCAGGCAAGTTCCTTAAGTCATAGTCTGATTTGTATGACAAGAAATCTAACGGCACATGCACCATGACAGGCCCGGGATTTCCAGACAATGCATAATTAAATGCATTTGAAATCACATGAGGTAAGAGCGAAGCATGCGCGACACGAAATACCCTTTTCGTAACAGGTCTGAATAATTCAAATTGCTGATCTTCTCCGTGTTCATTCATCTCTTGATATCCGCCAGTTCCACTATAAAAACTGGGAATACCACCGCAAATCACTACCATTGCGGAAGAATCAAGTAAAGCGTCTGCCATGCCAGCAATAACGTTTGTAGCTCCAGGCCCTACCGTAGTTGTAACAACAGCAGGCTTATGAGTAACTCTAAAATATGCATCAGCAGCATGGGCAGCAATCTGCTCATGTGGTACGGTAATAAATTTTATTTCAGAATCGATCAGTGGATCTAAAAACGCCAAATTCGCATGGCCTGCCATTCCAAAAACATATTCCACTCCCTGGCTTTCCAGAGATCTAACGATAGCTTCGCCTCCTGTTATTTGAGACATGATATACCCGCCATTCTTCCAAGAAAAACCAGATTATCGAACAAACTACACCTCTGCTATATCTACAGGTATTGTCCTGCCTTGTGCAGAAGATTGAGTAGCAGCATCAATCACTCTTTGTACATGCAATCCCTGTTCTCCTGAAATTGAATATTGTTCTCCTGAGGCAATGGCTTTTGAAAATTCTCTCACTTGTGCACGATATGTGTTTTGAGGAGTAACTGGAATCTCTTCTGGAACAGATTCAGTCTGTCCGCCATCAACAGCTTTTTGGTAATAAAGTGTTCCTCCAGGCAATTGTCCCAAAGTCTCTTCAGCCCTTAGAATCCCTTCACTTCCAAAGACTTCTAACAACCTTCGACCGTACCAATTGGGAACACCGTACCAAATATCAAGATTACCATGAGCCCCATTTTCAAATCTTACTAAAAGAGTCTCCATATCCGGCACGTCATAATTATGCGTGACGTTATCGGAGAATGCATTAACATCTCTTATATTTCCTAACATCATGTTGCATACATCTATTGCATGCGAACCTTGGTTCTGCAAAGGACCACCACCAACAATCTCGGGATCTAAATTCCAACTTTTACCTTTTCCTTCCGCAACCCATAAACAATATCTTGCATGTAAACCAGCAGGCTTCCCAATAGCTCCTGCTTCAATAAGTTCTTTCATTTTCATGTGAATTGAGTGGTGCCTCATCATAAAACCGGTACCCAACTGAACATTATTTTCACGACAAACTTTTATCATCTGTTCACATTCTGCACCTGTCATTGCTAAGGGCTTTTCTGCAAGTACATGCTTCCCGAATCTTGCAGCCATCATAGTCACTTCAGCTCTTGCAAAAGGAGGCACAGGAATATAAACAGCCTCTATATCTGGATCAGATAAAAGTGCTTCCACATTGTCATAAGATTTAACATCCCACCGCTCAGCAGTCTCATCAGCAGCTTTTTGGTTAACGTCAGCTACACCCAACAGATTTACATTTTCTTCAGGGAGAAATGCTTCTGGAATCATCCGTCCATTTGCAATTCCACCTGCTCCAATAACACCCCAATTTACTGCCATTTTGTCCTCCTTTAGATCTGATCCTTAAATTCCGATGATTATACAACAGATTTTAAGCAATTGATGAGCAATTTAATTGATCTTAAGCCTACCAGTTACATATTCGATGCCATTAATTATTATTTGCTGAAAAGCCCTATTGCTAAAGCTCAATCCATCATGACCTAACAACGTTTGCATCACCAATCCATTACCATATTTTCTTGTCCATGCCATTGGTCTTGGTAAACCAAGCCAGTCTGTTGCAAGAAATACTTCATTCCCATCCCACCAACCTAGCTGTTTGGGTTTATCAGGACATTCATAATATAGTTCATCATTTGCAATAAACTTCTCCAAATTTTTCGAGCATGGATGGCTTTCATCCCATACAGTCACTTCAAATTG
>CAZWTJ010000036.1:0-15588 GCA_964637555.1 uncultured Dehalococcoidia bacterium
CCGCAATAATACTTACCGTGAAAATTCCAGCAGCCAAAGCTCCCCAAATTCCTCCAATTCCATGGACCGCAAACACATCAAGAGCATCATCCAATCCAGTTTTATGAATTAATTCTACGGCAAAGAAACAGAATATCCCAGCACCAAAACCTATAGCCAGGGAACCCATCACGCCGACAGCACCAGCAGCAGGTGTAATAGCAACAAGGCCTGCAACTGCTCCAGTAGCAACCCCTACGGCACCCATCTTTCCAGTCCTAATCATTGCAACAAGACCCCAAGTAAGCGCTGCTGCTGCTGCAGCAATATTAGTAACTAAAAATGCGTTTACCGCACTATTGTCAGCTGTGCCAGCAGATCCAGCATTAAAACCAAACCAGCCAAACCACAATATCGAGGCTCCAAGAACAACGTATGGTATGTTGTTCGATTGAAGACCAGGATTTCTCCTCTTACCTAGCAACCATGCCGCTGCTAATGCAGCTATACCTGCATTAATATGAATCACTGTTCCACCCGCAAAATCTAATGCCCCACGTCCGTCACCCAATTGACTGATCCAACCTCCACCCCACACCCAATGAGTAATTGGAGAATAAACTACAGTGCTCCAAATTACCAAAAATATGAGATATGTTGAAAACTTAAATCTCTCAACAAATGCCCCCGTAATTAGAGCAGGTGTAATTATTGCAAACATCATCTGAAAGGTTACATCTAGTAATGTCCAATCTCCTGAACCATCAAACGGTACATTTTGGAGACCGACCATTGAAAAGCCTCCAACAAAATCATTTAATCCACCACCGTCATCAAATGCAATACTAAATCCCCATAAGACCCACACAATACTCACAACTGCAATCGATACAAAACAGTACATCATTGTGTTGACCAAATTCTTTGCCCTTACTAGTCCTCCATAAAAAAAGGCTAGACCAGGAGTCATCAAAAACACTAACGCTGACGCAGTCAGCATCCAAGCAATTTTGCCTTCCATTTTTCCCTCCAAATATTAGACTATCTCTTAGTCAGAAATTATTGCCACCATTCTCCCAGAATCTCATTAGGAAAATGTTAATCAAATGTAAAATAGGTGTTTCAAATTTGTAAACAAATTCGATTTCACTACACTATTCAGGCGACATTTTATCATCAATAAGTATCAAATGAACCTCTCCGGGCCCATGAACTCCTTGAATCATGATATTTTCAATATCTCCAGACCTGCTCGGACCAGAAATTAAATTCATATAACCATTTTCTAATCCATTGATTGTTTGATACCTTCGAACTGCAAATAGTTCATCCAAAGATCTTAAAACTTGTCCTTGCCAAACAATCGCAATATAGACAGGCGGCGTCAATGATACTAATCTACTAACTCCAGACTTCGGAATTACCACAATTGTTCCAGTTTCAGCCACTGCAAAATCACATCCCGTAATTCCTACATCAGCAACCTCCGCCACTGAACGAAAATATTGTTCTGATTCTATGGCGTTTGTATTTCTATTATCATTTGACATCAGCTTGCAAATTTTGATTTCCTGATTTGACAAAATTTTGTCCAGATCCATTAAATTTACAGCTTGTTCATTTGTGCAAACAATAGATTTGCATTCAATTCCGTTCAAAATACTTATTAAAACTTCTTTAGCTCCACTTAAATCTGGAACTTTTGATGTATTCCAACCCTGAGATTCAGCATTTTCTTTAAATTCATCTATCAAAGCTTTAGCATTCTCATTTGAATCACTCAATGCATCTCTATATGCAGGCTCCGGATTCATGAAAAATTCTTGATTTATCGCTTCAACATTTGAATCTGATTCACGCCCAAGAGCATGTCTAATCCTGTCTAAAAATTTAATCTTTGAAGTTTGGTTCATGACTTCCCTACCTATTCTTTAATTTCCAAAGTCTTCGGAAAGTGACCCGTGCAGGAAGAGGAAATGTCCTGTATTCTGTCCAACCAGATAAAAGACCTGGAAGTTTGTTCACTTTCCCATTCTTAGAAAAAGGCGAAAATATCATCCTGAAAAATCGCATAGAGAATCCCATCAACAATGGATTCCCTGCAACAATTGAAAATCCTCTCATAAAAATTCTTTCAGCAATTGAAGAACTTTGAGAATTCGCGTCATTATCACCTTCAGATAGCTTCCTTCTCAAATGTAATAACATCCGCGGAATATTAATTTTTACTGGGCATGCCTCATGACAAGCACCACATAAACTAGAAGCAAAAGGCAAATCTTTAGCTTGCTTCAAATCAGTTAATACAGGGGATACAATCGCTCCAATAGGCCCAGGATACACCCATCCATATGAATGACCACCCACTTTTCTATATACAGGACACGCATTCATACATGCTCCACATCTAACACATAATAATGCTTCTCGTAGATCTGGATCTGCCAACAATCTAGATCGTCCATTATCTACTAACACCAGATGGAATTCTTCAGGACCATCTTCATCATTTAAGCTCCTTGGTCCGCTCACGGTAGTAACATAACTTGAAATCCATTGACCAGTGGCAGACCTTATAAGTAACCTTAATAAAGTACTCAATTCATTCATTGTAGGTACAATCTTCTCCATACCTGTAACAGCCACATGGATCTTAGGCATTGAAGTACACATTCTGCCATTGCCCTCATTACTTACCAAGGCTACTGTACCGGTTTCAGCAACAACAAAATTCGCTCCTGTGACTCCCATATCTGCTTGAAAGAATTTTTCCCTTAATTGAGATCTTGCGGTTCCAGCTAATTCATGTACATCAGAGGACTTAGGAGTTCCCAATTTTTCATGGAACAGATCTGATACATCACTCGTATCTTTATGCATCGCCGGCGCAATGATATGAAACGGCGTTTCATCTGCTAGTTGAATAATATATTCTCCCAAATCAGTCTCAACTGGCTCGACTCCATTTTCCTCTAATTTGGAATTTAGGGACATTTCCTCCGAAAGCATACTTTTACTTTTTATTACAGTCTTTACATTTCTAGATTTCGCCAATTCAACCACATACCTAGCGGCTTCATCAGCATCATCAGCCAAATAAAAACTTCCTCCATTCGCAGTTACTGCTTCTTCCAAAATCTGAATATACAAATCAAGATTGTCTACTGTATGTTGCCGAATAGCTCTGCCACGATCTCTTAAATCTTCCCAGTTGTGAGTAGCAGAACCAGCCTCAATCCTTCTAGTATGAAATCCCTCATACAAAGCATTTAAATTAGCCTGAACTTTGGAATCCTTCATTGTGGATGAAGCAATTTCTTGAAATTTTTCTGTGACTGGTTTCATTGAATCTCCGATTACAAACAGCGTTTTCTACAATATAAATTAACCTAATCGTTCTTCCAATATTTCAGCGAAATGCATTACCTGCATCTTGTCTCCGGATCTCTCAATCCCCCCTCTGATGTGCATCAAGCAACTTGAATCTACAGATGTCAAAATGTGTGCATCTGAATTCCTTAATGCCTGCACCTTATCATTTAACATCGCCCCTGAAATCTCAGGAAACTTAACGGCAAAAGTACCACCAAAACCACAACAAACATCATCTTGTTCAAAATCGACCAACTCTACATTTGGTAAAGACTCCAACAATGTAATAGGCTGATTTAATACATTCAATTCACGCAAGGCATGACAAGCTGGATGATATGCAATTTTAGAAACCTCCGATGGGGAGTTTGAAGAAATAAATTGATTCAAATCCTCAATCTTCAAAACATTAACAATAAAATCACTCAATTCATAAATTCTTGGGGAAATTTGCTCCCACTGTTTCAAAGTATCATCTTCATTTTTTAAGATTTCAGCATAGAATTTACTAACCATTGCGCTACATGATCCCGAGGGCAAAACAATATATTCCGAATCACTAAATTCTTCAAGGAATTTTTTCGCTAAAGGTATTGAGTCGTTCCAAAAACCCGAATTAAACAATGGCTGGCCACAGCATGCTTGATCTTTAGGAAAATCAACTTCAACACCAAATCTATTCAAAAGCGCAACGGTAGATTCACCAATATGTGGGTAAAATTGATCGACAATGCAGGTGACAAATAGCGAAGCTTTCAAATATTCACTCCTCTAAAAACTACCAACATCTAAGTGACTATAAATATGCCCCTAAGCATAAATCCAACAATCCAAGAACCCAGAAAAAGTGGGCCCGATGCAAAAAGCCATCCCTCAAGATTTTGGGTAGGCATGCCTTTTCGCCACATATAAAACAAATGCAAAACCAGTCCAAGAGTCAAGATAAGCAAAGACTCGGCAGTAACTCCTAAGAGACAACCTAGAAGCAACCCTGCCACAGCCCAAATTAGAGGGGAATTAATTATTATGGATCTTATTGTTCGCATTCGCGGTTAGGATACAATGATAATTGATATGACGCAATAATTTATCTAGGAATTTGTAATATGAAGGTAAAGTAAAATGGGTAATCATATAAAGACTTGGCAAAGAATTGTCCAACAACATCACGAACAAACAATCCATTCTCAAAATGCTACATTGTTTTCAGAGCCCAAAGATTTTTGGAAACCTTTCACTCGTTTCTTCACACAAGATCCTACGAGAACATCTGATCCTGAAATTAATGCATTATTGAAATATATTCAGCCAGATGACACTATATTGGATGTCGGCGGGGGGGCTGGCAGATTAGCACTCCCAATCGCATTAAACAGTAAGCATGTCGAAATCGTTGACCCAAGTGCCGGAATGCTAGATTCATTAACTGAAACTGCTCAAAAATTTAATATACAGAATGTACACACTACACATGGTGAATGGCTGGAAGTCAATGCTCAAAACGCAACGATTGTAATTTGCGCTCATGTTGTTTATGGAATATACGAGATCGCTGAGTTCATTGATAAATTATCACTTTATGCTGATAGAGAAGTTATTTTATTGTCCTTTGATGCCCCTCCAATTTCGTGGTTATCCCCTTTCTGGGAATTTGTATACCAAGAAAAAAGAGTAGCCGTTCCCGCATTGAAAGAACTTGTAAATGTTTTATGGGAAAAGGACATATTCCCAAACATTGAAATGATCGAACCCTCCGAAGGTAAAAGAAGAAAAAGAGGTTACGAAGATATAGAAGTAGCAATAGAAAACATTGCCCCAAGAATATTTATTCCAAGGGGAAGCAAGCAGGAAGAAAAACTACGAGAGGCTATAAAAATCTTAATGATCGATAATGGCGATGGATTACATATGATCGATCAAGGTCCCGAAAGGCATCTTGCCATAGTTAGATGGCATACGTAATTCTAACCTCCAAAAAATTTTCTAAAGACTCCGATCATGATATTATGGGTCCTAAATCCACATATTTGCCGAGGAAACTGTGACTAACTCAAATTCTCTTTCTTCTGGAATCCTAGAATTTAAAAACTATATTGATGTAGTAAATCATTTCATCGACCAAGGCTGGACTGATGGATTACCAATTATTCCACCCACGCAAGAAATGGTTAAGAATTTTATTGAAACATCAGGTAGATCTGCCTCGGAAATCATCGGGTCTGAGCCCACAAGAGGTCGTATTATTACTGTTGAGAAGGCTGCTATAAATGCCGTAATGGCTGGGTGTCTCCCTGAATATTTTCCCGTAATCTTGGCAGCATGTGAAGCAATGTGTGAACCACAATTCAATCTTCATGGAATTACCGCAAGCACTATGGGCGCCGCCCCTCTTCTTTTGGTTAATGGTCCAATTTCCGAGAAATTAAAAATCAATTCTGGTTTTGGACTGTTCGGTCCAGGTCACAGAGCTAATGCAACCATCGGGAGGGCAATTCGTCTAATCATCATTAATGCAACAGGAGCAGTCCCAGGGATTTTAGATAAGGCTACATTGGGACATGCTGGGAAATATTCTTGGTGCATCTCTGAATCTGAAAAACTTAGTGAATGGGATCCATTCCAAGTTGAAAGAGGATTTAAGAAAACACAAAGCACAGTTACTCTATTTGCTGGATTATCTCCCATTCAAATTCAAAATCACGAAAGTAATACTCCTCAAGGCATTGCTCAATCCTTCAAAGACGCGATGTTTACATCTGGGAGTGGGCAAGAAGAAATAATAATAATCCTACCTGGACAACATATGGGTCATATTACAAAATCAAAATGGTCAAAAGAACAAATGCAACAATGTTTGTATGATTCATCAATCAAAGAAAATGATATAGAATGGGACAAAGCTTATGCAATGAGAGATTATGTCCCAAATCCAAAATCTCCTAAAGCGGTAACAAGGTCTCCACAAGGGATCACAATTATCCCAGCTGGTGGAGAAGCTGGAGGATTCGCCCAACTAATTCCATTGTGGGGTGGAGGATCAAACTCACAATCTGTGACTAAAGAAATACTAACGAATTAAGGAGCATTTGATGACTACCAAAATCAAAGTATTGAATCCCACTGTTGAACCAATCTCTGAAAATGGATTTCTTGCAGTACGCCCATCCAATTTAAAAGGGAAAAAATTGGGCTTGTTGGCTAATGGGAAAGAAAATTCTGAAGAATTGCTGGCGTCAATTTCAGAAGTGCTTTCAGATCATTTCGAATTTGCATCAGTCATCGAGCGAAATAAAGGAAATGCTTCTAGACCCTGTCCAGATCATTTGGTTGAGGAAATGGCGGAAGAATGTGATGTGATAATTACTTCTAATGGTGACTGAGGTTCCTGTTCATCGTGCAGTGTGTACGACGCAGTTTCATTCGAAAAACTCAATGTTCCAGCAGCTGTAATTTGCACAGAACCTTTTATCTCAAGTGGTAAAGCAATGCTAGAAATTGTAAATCTTCCTGATTATCCAATGGCAATAGTCCCTCACCCAATAGGTAGCTTGAGTAAATCTGAATTAAGAGAGATGGCGATGAAAATAGCTCCCGAAATTATACAAATATTAACTACTGATTCTTAAATCATCAGTCAGTCAAAAATCTTTGTGATTCTGGAGATCTTGCCCACAATTCTTCAGCGCCATGCATAGCTTTGGCTCTCTCCGGGCTTTGTTTCCACTGATCATAAATCTCTTCATTTTCCCAAATTACGAGCGAAGTTATTTGGCTTGAATCAGATAGAGGATATAACGTCCTACGATGGACAAATCCTGGAGCCTTACTCTGAGCTTTCCCATTTCCGTTCAACAACATGTCTGCTTTTTCAAAGCAACCACTCTTGGCCCAATGGTGGGTCAATACTCCAATCATAATTCCCTCCTACTATTAAAAACCAATAATAATGAATCCTAAAAACATATAGTGATATTATGCTAAACTGAAATCAATAAAATTGCACTGGAGGAATCAATGCCCACTCTAACAGAACAAGATATGCAACGAATTGCGTTTTCTATTCTTCACGCTGCAGGTGCTCCCGAAACACATGCAAAGACTGTCAGCGATCATTTATCTTTAGCTAATTTGTCAGGCCATGATTCACATGGATTTATAAGAATCATGCAATATATACGTGATATCAAAAACGGAGGAGTCGTTCCTGATGCCAATCCAGAAACTGTTTTGGATTTCCAAGCGATTGCGCAAGTAGACGGGAAAAAATCTTTTGGACAAGTTGCAATGACTGCAGCAACAAAACTTGCGATTGAAAAGGCGAAAAGTTTTGGTATAGGAATGGTCACTGTTAAAAACCTAGGACATACCGGTCGCATCGGCACATATAATGAAATGATTGCTAGAGAGAATATGGTAGGACTAGTGTGTACTGGCTTTGCAGGAGCAAATCAAGGAATTGTTTCTCCATTTGGAGGTAAAACAGGCAAGCTCGGAACAAATCCGATTTCTTACACCTTTCCTTCTAATGAAGAAGGTCCAATATTGCTAGATATGGCGACTAGTGTTGGTGCTGAGGGAAAACTTAGAGTGTATAGAGCCAGAGGACATGATCTTCCCGACAAATGGGTTTTAGACAGTGAAGGTAATCCTAGTGAAAATCCAAACGATTTTTACGAAGGAGGTGCAATTTTACCTGTCGGAGGACTAGCAGGCGGTCATAAGGGATTTGGACTAGGAATTGTGGCTACCATATTGGGAGCAGTAATGGCAGAAACTGGTGATGATTCTGAAGGAACTGGAAGTATTTACGATGGTGGAGACGGAGGGATTAACGGGTCCACCGTAATTGCGATAAATGCCGAAGCCTTAGGACCAATTGAAGAAACTAGAAAAAGAATTAGCAACTTTGTAAAATTCTTAAAAGACGTTGAACCTATGGATGGTTCTGATGGCGTACTTTACCCAGGTGAAGTAGAAGTCAAAAATAGAGTTGATAAACGTGCATCGGGCGTTGAAATAGAGGATGCAACTTGGCAACAAGTATGCGAACTAATTGACGAATATGGGGTTCGATCAGAACTAGAACCACTTCCTAGTTAAAACAACTAATTTATAAAAACAGTCAAGTAAAACAATGTGTCTTCAAGGCACATTGTTTTTTATTTCCAAAAGACTTTCCTCTAGATACACAAATTCAATGTATGCACATCTAAAACAGAAAGTGTATGCATTAATTATATTATTAAACATACCTAAATAATAAGTTCAAAATTTCATGAAATTTGCAAAATAAATCAGATTTTTACGATTTCATCAATTAAATCAACTCTATTCAAATCTAATAAATCAAAAATTTGCATTTTCTTGAATTATTATTTTCATGATTTTACATATTTCTTCCTCATAAAAAGTTAAAAGTATGCACACCATTTAAAAATATGTGTATACTTCTTAAGGTGCAAAATATTTCAATCAAACACAAGGAATAAATGTGACAACTCTAAGAAACTTATCTAACTTATTAAATTTAAACCCATTATTAGCAATTGTTTTATTAATAGTATCTATTTTAGCAATTATGACTTCAATTCCAGCATGCTCTTCAGATTCCAACGCCCAAAAATCCGAAGTCGATTCTGAAAGCCCCGTAACAATAATAGATGCTCTTGGGCAGGAGATTTCATTTAATTCAACTCCTCAAAAAATCGCTACAATAAGCCCCACCGCTACCGAAATGTTGTACGTAGCTGGCGGAACATCTGTTTTAAGGGATCGTGCTTCAAATTACCCTCCAGAGGCCGCTACACTTCCCGATGTAGGGAGCGCATACAATCCATCAATTGAAACAATAATGAGTGCTCACCCAGATTTAGTGGTGATTGAGGCATTAACTCAAGCAAGATTCGTAGGACCTCTAAGTCAATCTGGACTTAAAGTAATTTCGGTAAAAGCAGAGTCTATTGAAGACATCAAAAACGGAATTAATAATCTGAGCTTAATCCTTGGGACTGAAAAAGCAACTTCTGCAAAAATTACTGAAATCGATGAACGACTAGAAGCTGCTAAAAGCGACGACAATAGGAGTGTTTTGATTCTAATTTCCGACCAAGATCAAAGTCTTTATGCTGCCAGACCAGAATCTTATACCGGATTAATCGCTGAGATAGTAGGATTGCACAACAAAGCTGAAGGATTAGATGATTCTGGTCCATACCCAGGATTTGCTATGGTTTCTCCAGAATTTGTCTTAGGAGCAAACCCGGACATAATATTAACAATTAGTCCGGCTCCTGAACCTGCACCCAAGTTGTCAGATTCAATTAAACGAATTCCACCTTTTGCTGGATTAACTGCAATCCAACAGAACAATGTTTTTGAAGCAGACCTGACCTTATTTCTTCAGTCACCAGGTCCAAGAATTGTTGATGCCGTAGAATTTTTAAATCACACTGTGGATTCTAAATAATAATTTATGCAAACCTCAATTCAATATTCTATTTTAGGGTTACTTGTTTTTGGGTTCATAATCATAGGTGTTTTTATAGGGCCCTCAGATCTTTCAATGAGAGAGATATTAGCTGGTTTATTGAGACAAAACCAGCTAATCTCCCAAACGATTGTTTGGGAGATTAGGATTCCGAGAATATTAGTAAGTATCATAGTTGGAAATTGTTTGGGGCTTGCTGGGATATTAATACAATTATCTACACGAAGTTCGTTGGGTGATCCGAACCTTTTCGGAATAGGAGGCGGCGCAGCAATATTTATTGCTGCTGGTTTCGGAGGATTATTCATAATTAGTAGTTTTTTTTCACTTATTGGCTGCATACTATCATCAACTTTAGTTGCTATAGGACTATCAATGTTGATTTCAACACCTAATCTTTCTGCAACAAAACTTGCCTTAATGGGAATAGCTGTTGCAGCTCTAACAATTTCTATTGGAATAGCAATCATTTCTCACGGCAGGGTTTTTCCTACACAAATAATTGGATTAGTTTCAGGCTCTTTCACTTCAAGCAACTGGGAAAATGTTCTTTACCTTTTAATCACTTTTTCATTTTGTATAGCAATATCAATTTCTATGGCAAGTAAATTTTTTGCAATTATGCTAGGAGATATTCTTACAAAATCCCTTGGAGTCAATCCTATAAAAATTAGACTCTTCGCAATGACAATTGTCGGAATCCTATCAGGAGTATCTGTTTTTGCCGGAGGTATCATAGGTTTTGTAGGACTTGTTTCTCCTCATATTTCTCGAAGACTATTTGGAAATTCAACAATACATCTTATTATCAGTTCATCTTTGATTGGAGGACTAATCACATTATTTGCAGATCAATTGGCACGTTTATTGTTTGCCCCATCCGAACTACCTGTAGGACTTGCAACAACAATTTTAGGTGCTCCAGCAATGATGTATCTAGCACTAAAAGTAAAATGACAATTTCAGTAAAACATTTAAGCGTTGAATTAGAAGACACAAAAATATTAGATGATATTTCTGTTCAAATTCCTATCAATTCATTTACATGTATTTTGGGTGAAAATGGAGCTGGAAAATCGACTTTATTGGGTGTAATTGCTAATGAGATTTCTGAGTATTCTGGATTCATATCAAAAATTAAAAAAACAGATTTGGTATATCTTCCTCAAGACTTGGACTCTCCTCCTTTTTTAACTGTTTCCGATATAGTTTCATTAGGTTTCTACAATGCCAATTTTCCAAAACAGAAGATTACTCTTCTATCAAAACAATTAATTAACAAATGTGGGATCAAAAAGATAAAAAATCAACTTTTTGAAAATATTTCGGTAGGCGAAAAACAACGTACATGGATAGCTTTTGCACTAGCTCAATCTAAAGACTTTATACTAATGGATGAACCGCTTTCATCGGTCGACACTAATTCAAGAAAAGATTTCTATGAACTACTCAAAGGAATTGTTGCCACAGGGAAAACAATAATACTAGTAAGTCACGACATCGAGGACATTACTCTATACGCGGATTATATTGTCAAACTGAAAAATGGTAAGAAAACATTTGAAGGTCAATCAGAGGAATTAGTATAAATACTTACTGACTCGCGTACATCATTACCCTACGTAAAACACTTTCTCCACGTGCACCAGAAAATTGCAAATCTAAATTTCCTGCTTTATCAATCAATCTAAATGAAGGCACACCTTCCACTCCATATTTCTTGGCAATCTCATTCTCTTCATCCCAACCTGTAGGAATGACAAATTCGTGTTCATTGTAAAAATTTAATGCCTCATCAAACTCTGAAAGTACCGCTATCCCAAGCACATCTACGCCCGAATCTAAAAATTCTGAATATAGAGATTCAACAACAGGCATTTCCTTTTGACAATATGGACACCATGGAGCCCAAAATACTAATAGTATAGGCTTGCCATTTTGATCCAAAACATCAAATTGAGTTTGATCGAAGAGTTCAAGAATAAATTCGGGAGCGGGATCAAGATCAGGAATTGGATAAGGAGGAGAAGAAGGAGGAGGAGGAGGAGGAGTGCTATTTTTAGATCCTGGTTCAGGAGTAGCACTTTGATTAGGCTCTCTAGTTGGATATGGAGTACTTGTAGGCACCGGAACAGGTGTTGATGTAGGTTCAAATGATGGAATAATGGTAGCCAAAATACCCGGTTTTATAGTATCAGATTGATTCTGATCGGAATTGTCAATAATATCAGTTCCATCATTAGAATCAGAGACACAGCTATTCACAAAAAACAACAAAAACAAAGTTACTGAAAAAAGTATTTTCTTATTCTTCAAATTAAATCCCTTCACTTCTATTTAATATAAGACAAAAATTCAAAAAGTAAAATTATTTTTTTGTGGGTCTTAATAAAATGTAACTTGTTCCAGCAACTGCTAATAACAATACAGGCAACTTAAAAAATAACCATCCATATGGAGCCCAAAACACAGAAATACTTGTAAAAATCCACATCGAACCAAGTGAAAATACTTTCGCTCTAATCGACATTGAACCCGTCTCCAGAAAATCTCTGACAGGTTCTCCAAAAAATTTATTTTGGACTACAAAATTGTAAAGCCTGGTAGATGATCTAACAAAAAAAGTAGCAGAGAGTATTAACCAAATTGTCCCTGGAAGCCCCGGAACGATAAAACCCACAATTCCTAAAGCCAAACACAATAGCCCCAGGAAAATCAATATATAACGCTTAATCCGGCGTAAAAAACCCATAATCAAATCGTATCAAAAATGAAAATCAAAATGTTCTATATATGACTCGAAATATCTAATAACAAACTACAACAATTATAACAATTGTTGAGTATAATTGTGAGTGAAATAGAAAACTCCCCAGTGTTATTCAATCAAACCTAATTCTTTAGCCAATTCCAATGTTTCTATAGCTGTTTTCTCGTGAGCTATATCAACCATTCCTCCAAGAAATGATACGGCGGCCTCTCCGGATTTCCTCACTTCCTTCATAGCATCAATTAAATCCTCGCATTCTTTAATTTCCTCTTCAGATGGTGAAAATATCTCATTTACCACAGGTATATGAGATGGATGAATAACTGCCATTCCAGTATACCCAATCTGCTTAGATTGAATCGCAAATCGTTTCAGTCCATCTATATCTTCAATATCCTGCCAAAGCCCAGTCACCGGAAAACTTATCCCTGCAGCTTTTGAATCCAATAAAACTTTTGATCTTAAAAATAATGTTTCTAGACCCTCTGAAGTCCACTTATAACCAACTGCTCTAGCAATGTCTCCCCCTCTTCCACCCCCAGCACCCATATGAGCGACCCTTGATGAAGCCTTTGCTACATCATAAGCGAAACGCAAAGCATATGCTGTCTCAAGACCCGGATCTATGAGAATTGACCCAATTGGTAAACCTTTTTTTTCTTCCTCGATAGAAATCAATTCGTCCAATCGTTTAATATCTTTTGGGCCTTCTACCATTGGCAATGAAATAGCATATAACCCTTTTTGGACCACGTTCGACAAATCAATTTGGGTCAATCCAGAACTAATAGAATTCACTCTTACAAAAATAGTCTCACCTTGACTTGAGAGTTCCCCAATCAGTCTAGAAATAATCTCTCTTGCAACTGGCTTTTCATCAATAGGAACAGAGTCTTCAATATCCAAAATGAGTGCATCGGAAGAATACTTCGGTGATTTCCTAATCCAATCCTCTTTGTTACCAGGAACATACAAAAGTGTCCTAAGAAGTTTCGGCAATTTCCCATTAGATCCTCGTGAATTAATGTTCATATAATTCCTCTGGTTTCTAAATCTGTCAAATCATCTACTTGCAAATTCAGCAACCGTCCAAAAATTTCTTTGTTATGTACTCCTAGTACTGGAGCACCATCTAACTCAGGAAGCTCTCCATATGAAAATTTTACTGGGAAGCCCGAAGCAATCCCTGGTACTGGATCTATGTAAGCAGAACTTTTCATCGGTAAAAAAGTCTTCCTGTCCCAAAAATGTGAATCCTCAATCACTTCATCAATAGTTCTAACTACTCCAGATGGAACACCATGGAATTCTAATAACTCCAAAGCTTCCTTTCTTGAAAAGCTGGAAAGTGATTTTTGTATCTCCTCTTTAGCATCCACGACATTTTTGTTTCTTTGATCAAATGTCGCAAACTTTGAATCCGTTAAGAAATCAGGGCGATTCAATGCTTTTGATAATCTTTTCCATTGTTCATCACTAGCTACAGTAATAGTGATATCTCCATCAACAAGGTTATAAAGACCCGTAGGACCAGTACGAGTTCCATTCCCTTGTCTTAGCGTTACATTTTCATGTAGTAATTCTTCTAAATTATCCATAAGCATTAAAGAAGTTAGAGTATCCATCATTGACACATCAATATGCTGACCTTTACCAGTTTTATCCCTTTCTTTTAAAGCTGCCAATATAGAGTAGCAAGCAAAAATTGGAGTTACCAAATCACCAATATAAAATCCTATCCGTGTTGGAGGACCATCTGGATCCCCATTAATATCCATGATTCCGCTCATACCTTGGATTTGAGGGTCGTGGGCCTTATGAGATGCATATTTCCCTGTTTGTCCATAACCAGATATTGAAGCATAAATGATTTCAGGATTAACTTTTGATACTTCCTCATAACCAAGTCCCAATCTAGCCATAGCGCCAGGAGAAAGATTCTCAACAAGAACATCTGACTGATTTGCCAAATCTAAAAACATCTCTCTACCACGGTCACTCTTGAGATTCAAAGTGACGCTTTTTAATCCTTGTGATCGTTTCAAAAACCGAGTAGATAAATGTTCAGGTGAACTTTGAATTTTTTCGTAAGCATTTTTCGAGGCAAAAGGTCCATTACCTCGAACAGGATCTCCACTTCCAGGAATCTCTACTTTGATAACCTCTGCTCCTAATCTGGCCAAATTAACCATTGTATAGGGACCCGCAAGGAAAACCGTTACACCTAAAACTCTAAGGTCTGACAACGGAGAAAAAATGTTTGAATCACGTTCCAATTCATTCTCCTGGGAAAGAATCTTCTAAGATCAAATTTCAATAAATACTACCATAGATTTTTATGATTCTTAAAAAGTGTCCCGGGAAATAACACGCCTTAGTGTCAGATTGTAGTAGATTAACTTTAATGATGAAGGCATAATCTGACATCTAAAGGCGTGTTATTTAAATCATTAAGGAAGAAGATTAGAATTCGATGATTCTAGAATAAGATTCCTAATTCTTTCAAAATGGTCTGAGTCCCTTCCAAATCTGAAAGATCTTCCATTGATAAATCAGGGATTTTCATCTCTTCAACTGGATTCAAAAACTTGTGGACTTTCACTCCTTCAACTACAGGATACTCATATACCTGACCTGTAAAGTACTGTTGGGCCACTGGTGAAAGCATGAATTTCAAGAATTTTTCTGCATTATCTTTATTTGAGGATGTATTTAAAATTCCCGCCCCTGATATCATTATCAAACTTCCTGGTCCACCATCATTCAGATACAAATTCCGGGCGTTGAAAGTATCACCTTGGTCAGCAATAAATCTATGCAAATAGTAATGATTTACTAATCCAATACTAATTTCTTCGTCTGCGGCAGCAGAGACTTGGGGAGTGTTCTTGGGATATACGATTGGCTCATTCGCCTGGACATCCTTCAACCATTGTCTGGTTTTTTCCTCACCCCATGCGGCTCTCATTCCAGTAATCAT
>CAZWTJ010000037.1:0-10666 GCA_964637555.1 uncultured Dehalococcoidia bacterium
AATTCATCGATAGATTTATCTCTAAATTTTTCTTTCATCCCCATAACTTTTCCTTTACTATAGTTTTTAGAATGCTTGATCTTTTGCTCGTAACGGTTCTTCTAGATCATCACCGACCTCATTCTTTTCCATATTAGCAGCAACCGGTTTACGCTTCTTAAGAATCTTTCTAGTTAAGAATACAATCGTTACAATCAGCAAACCTGAATATGCAAACCCCAGTACATCAGCCATATATTTCCCTAGGTTTTCATAAGTAGCTGACACAATTAGAACTGCGCCAATCCACCACAGAACAATACCTAGTAAAGTCATACCTGTAATAATTAGAAACTTCATAATGATCGGATTATACACGCGCCTTTTTTCAAAATTTATTTCTTAAAATTCATTTCTCACTTTAACAGGCACTCCAGTCTTGAGTGATTCCCATGCAGCTAATCCAGTAGAAACAACTCTTGCGCCTTCGCGGGCTCCAATCCATGGTTGCTCCCCATTTTCGATACAATTATACATATGCCTTAACATTGTGATCATTTCTTGAGAATGGCCTTTTAGTGCTGTATCAGGGTATCCAACTGAATATTCAACTTGAGGCATATAACCTTCGGGGTCAATTTTTTTCATATTATCAATAATTGAACCTTTGGTACCATAAAGCGCAATCTGATTCATCGGTACATTCGGCGGATGAACTACACCTAAATAAGCAGCTACTCTACCTATCTTTCCACTTGTGAATTTCAAGTTCATAACAAAATTATCTTCTTTAGGATATTCTGGAACAAGTCCACTTTTTAACCCATAGCAATGAATTTCTTCAACATCTCCCATATACCATCGTAATAAATCTATAGGATGGCATGCACCACCCAAAATTAAATCTTGAGGCATTTCTAATCTCCATGGACTATATATGTATGCACTTCTTAAGTCATGTACATAATGAGATTCAGCCATAAAAATCTCTCCAATTTCACCTGCATCGCAAGCTCTCTTTGCTTCCATCATATCTAATTTACAACGCATGGTTTGAGTAACCAACAAAACTAAACCAGATTTATCTACAGCATTAACCACATCTTCAGCTTCTTTTTCGGTGTAAACCATTGACTTAGTAACCATCACATGTTTTCCAGCATCCAACGCAGCTAAAATTTGTGGTCCATGTAATGGTCCAGGAGTATATATCGCCACAACATTAATATCATCCATTTTAATTAATTCATCAAAATCTGTAGTGCACGAATCAATGTTGTATTCCTTTGAAAATTTACTTAGCAAATCTTCATTGGTATCACATAAAGCTGTAACTTTCATTGGAATTATCTCTTTCTTGAGATAATCATTTCGACTTCTATATACATCAGGAGTGTTTATTTGTAACAAAGTTTTTCCATGTCCCAATCCAACCAAACCAATTTTTATCATTTCTTTGTCCTTACTCCTGAATTAACCACGTTTTTCCCGACTTGTGATCACGAATATGGCTTCGTCTGGGTTCATTCTGCCGACTGGTCCAGATGTGTACATTGATCCCAAAACCACACCACCACGGCTGAGTAGGAACTCTGTGGGTTGGATGTGTTCACCATCAGGGGGATGATCATCCCACCATGCGCCTATGGTATCTGCGTCCGCTTTGGTACAGCCATGGGCTATAGAAAAAGTTGCCATAGAATTATCTGCAGCCATTTTGGCTTGTATTAAAGTGTCAGCGCTCACTGCATAGATTGTGCAACTCAGGTTTTCGAGTTCGGTTTTTCTCTTCTCCCATTCGACTAACTGCCGAATGCAAGGTGGTCACCAGTGTCCACGGTAGAAGAGGATTGCCGCGTACCGGGTCGGGATATCGTTTGGCAGGGTGATGCTACCACCATCTATCAGGCTGAAGGTCAATGAAGGGAAATGGTCACCTTGTTGGAGCTTTGGGCTCATATCTATCTCCTGAAATATTAGAGATGTTTTCTTGATCCTATCTTGATAATTGTAACTTCTTTTTTAAGCGGTTTATACCTACCCCTTTTAAGGAAATGTCGATGGTATGCTAGGTTGTCACTAATTTGTTTTCCAATAGTATTATTTTTATTGTGTCTAGTGGTGGATTAGTGGAGTTCCGTCTTAAGACGATGAGGTATTGTTGCGAGGTGACACCGGTGTGTCTACGGAAGTTTCAATTTCTTGGTTGTATTCATGGACTGTCAATAGTGCACGTCGTCGAAACATGGCATTGATTACGATGCCTATTCCACCCACAGCGATCATGACGGGGACGCCAACAATGCTACCAATTCCGCCCATCACGAACCCCCCAACTGCTGTAAACGAGATTGCTAAGCTGTGTAGACTAACCGCCCTACCCCTCATATTGGGAGGTGCCACTAATTGGATAAGTACGCCGAGAGTGAGATCGTAGGCATTGAGGAATGCCATAACTGCTCCTGCTAGGAATATTGACAGAGGTAGTGATCGTGATAGGGCAAATGCAATAAGGGCAATACCTGCACCAAGTGCGTTTAGGAACACGATGCGTGGCTTGTGAATAGAATCACCTTTCGTAGCCATAAACAACGTTGCTACAAACATTCCAGTTCCTATCCCAGCCTGTAGGAACCCCATTCCCAAGGCATCAACTTCTAGTACATTCTTGGCCATCACTGGTACCATGACGAGGAAAGCAAACCCCAACGTCTCCATCACGATGCTGACAGTGAAGAGTATTCGGAGGGATGGATTTGTGGAAGTATATTTGAGCCCTTCTATTGTCTGCCGTAGAAGGTGACCTGATGAAGAATCGATGCTTCCTGTAATGTTGATAAGTGCGAGGAATGGAAGCGAAAGAGCTAAGCTACCTGCAATTAGTGCGTAGGCAGCCCAGATGCCTGACCATTCAATCAATGCCCCTGCAAGCACTGCACCACCGATCATCATTGGAGTGTTGGCTACGCGCCAGATAGAGACTCCGTTCACCAGACGCTTTGGACCGACGATGTCATAGATGAACCGGTTTATTACGGTAAATCGTGTGGCACGTAGGCAACCGATGACAAATGCTACGGCTATAGCCATCCATAGGTCCAGTACTCCAAGGTAGATTGTCACTGACATCAATATGGCAATCGATGTACTCGCGATACCCTCTATGAGGAGCAGATTTCTGCGCTGAAAACGATCGGCGAGAGTACCAGCTATGGAAGAGAAGAGAAATTGTCCGAGGCCTAATAATAGGGCATAGATACCAATCCAAAATTCAGAGTCGTTAGATAGCTCCAGTACTAACCAACCGTGGACAGCCATGCGTACGGTCATGTCCACGGCAGCAAAGGTGCTGCTCACGTAGAATAGTTTGTATCCTGGTACTTTGAATGAAGCTATTAGATTATTTAACGTAGAATTGTTCAGAAACAGACCTCCGGGAGAGCCTCATGTAATTGAGACTGTATTGAATGGTAGCAGAAACATTATTTCTATTACTTTGTTTTAAGGGTGATTTATAAAAAAGTGATGGAAAATTCAATAGTTAATCAAATCACATAAATTGTGATATTTAGAAAATTACCCATGAAATCAACTTGCATCCAAATAGAGAAATGTCCATACTAGGCGGATGTGAATTCAGTTGACGGGAAGTGCCTTTTTTTGCATAGCGACTAGGAGTGAATCATCCGGCAACAGGATCCGACAAGACATGGAAGGATCGGCTTGGCATACTTCAAATCCGTCATCTTCTGACCTTCGTTGGGAGAGGTGGGTTCGACTCTATACAATCCCCCGTGGTCATTATATTGCAGGGATTGAATCATTTAACAGGAGACATACATAGGCCTTAATGGTCAGATAATATTGGAGGCAAAAATGATATACCATCGATTCATTATTTGGGGTGTGTTAGCATCGATACTTTTGACTGTAGTAATAATGTCATGTGGAGGGAATGCTGATTCTGATCCAGATTATCCTATCATTTCAGAGGTTATTGAAGAGAAAGCAGTAGAACCAACACAACAACCCAATCTGACTATAACTCCTGTGCAGATCAGTGAAAAAATAGTCAAGAAACAAGTGCCAAAAGCTCAAAAAGCTTCCGAAAAAACTTTGAAATCCTCTTCACTTTCTAATAATGAAAAGATCGCAAAATCTAACCCTGAAGTAATACTCCCCACAAACACTGCTTTGGCGGAGACTCCTGTTCCAAGTCCTACTACTATCCCAAATCTTATAACACAAAATCCTAACCCTAAAGTAATAGTCCCCACAACCACTGCTTTAGTACAAACTCCTATTCCAAGTCCGACTACTACTCCAAATCCTGCAACACAAAATCCTAACAAAAATGTTCTTGACGAAACACTAACTATTAAATGTGTACTTAATCAACCCCAAGAACAAATTTCTTGTCATGCAAATGGATTTGATAAATATGATTCGTTTAAATGGACGACCGATGCATCATCAAAATCGGGAAATGACTCAAGCTGGATAATATTGTTAGAAGAAATATCTATTCGAAAAGTTACCGAGATAGAGTTGGAAGCTTGTCAAAAACACATCTGTCACCATTTCCACTATGGATTAGATACGTCCCCTGTAATTTCGAATGCAGAATCTATAAGAAATGAAACACCCCCAAAAAATGAAACACCCAATCTGCAACAAATCTCGGAACAACAAAAATACCCGCCAGTATTGAAGAATCTCTTGTTAGAAACTATCGGCCCATTTGATTCTGCGAGTCAGACTTTTGGAGTATTAACATTTAATGGTCAATATTTCTTGGAAGGTGAAAAAATGTATGGACCAATGTTAGATTTTGGAAGACTAGGGTATAAAAAGTCTAGGCCTGAAGAATTCAGTACAAATTTAGAATTCCGAATCCCTAGTAATACATTTATATATTCACCTATTGATGGTTTTATTGATAGGATAGGCTGGCATGATTCTGAAGGGAAACATGCTGATTGGGATGATTGGAGCATATCTATAAAACCCTTATCGGATGGTACCGATCCTACTCCGGATGGGCGTGCACAACCTCCTAACAGTTGGTTTGTGGATATTGATCACTTGGTCAGTATTGAATGTCCCCGTCCTCGAATAATGCCAGACATATGTGAAAAACAATTAATTGTGAATGGGGAAGCACTAGCACTTGGGACCAGAGTAAATGCTGGAGATATCCTGGGATATGCTGGGAACCTTGCTGACTATCAAACGACAGGATTGAATGGACGGGTTGAATTAGGTGTTTTAAGGACAACTGAAAATTGGTGGGTTACGGAACAGCATTGTCCAATTTTGTTCCTTGAGGAAACTAGTCGAGGAGCTCTTGAACAGTCTCTCAGGGAATATATGCAGGTTTATGAAAATTGGTCCGCCCAACCTAATGCTTATCACGAAGAAGGTATGATTACTCCAGGATGTCATTATAGTTTTGCTTCCTTTGATCAATCTAAAGGAGGAAGAAATTCAGAAGCAAAATGGTTCAAACAAGAAATAGATTTGCAAGGCGATATCAACGCGCAGATTTTATTAGCAAAACCAGATGCGATTGTTCCAAGTGAATAGGATAGGTGGTAAGTAATGATGAGTTATTTATGGTGGTTCTTTAATGGTTTGATAACTATTCGTAGTGTCGCCACCAAAGTAGACTTTGAATTTTGTCTCTTAGTTCCACAATCAGTGCAAAACTTAAAATCTTGAAATCCTGAACATTTCTATGTCCAACTCTATGTCAGATTCAGTTGCCATCGAGGCAACAATTTCACCGATCACGCTACAAAACTTAAATCCATGTCCTGAAAAACCGGCAGCTATAATTACTTGAGGAAATTCTGGCATTCTGTCTACTATAAAATCTTCATCCGGTGTATTAGTAAACATACATACTTTCCCTTGAATCATTTGATTGTCAGCATCAGGGAAATATTCTGAGACACAATTTCTGAGTAATTGTTCGTCTTTTTCCGTGATTAATGTACGATCTAACTCGTCAGGATCTACATTCTCAAACAAATGGTGGTATAAACCAATCTTGAATCCAGGGAATTGGTATTCTGGAAATCCATAAAAACGCCCTTCTGGCACGAGCATTGTCCAAACTGGCAATTGCTCTGGTAGAAACGCAGTTGACTTTTGAGTGTCAAACCAACCCATCACCTGTCGTTCAGGAGTTAGTTTATTTTGCAAGGAAGGCAATATTTTGCCTGTCCATGCCCCGGTAGTGAAAATCAAATTATCAGCTTCATATTCATCGAGACTTGTTCGGACTTTCACACCTCCTTGGGAGGTTGGGTTCCAGTCTAATAATTTTTCATTGTAATGTAATTCTGCCCCGAAATTTGAGGCTAGTTTTACGAAGGATTCAATGGATTTTTCAGGATTTAAAAATCCCCCATCAGGTTGAAATACTGACAAAATATCATGAGGCAGTTTGAATGCAGGGAAACGTTTTGAAATTTCTTTCCCATTGAGAATTTCATGTCTTAAATCATGAAATTCGCAGGACTTTTTGGATCCAAGAAAGATTTTACTATCTTGGAAACCTATGTGGATAGACCCAGTGATATGTAGTAATTTTTCATCAGACAAGTTTTCCAGGTTTTGCCATAATTTGTAAGCTCGTTGGACGAGCGGGACATATGATGGATGTTCCGAATATGCCAGTCTTATGATTCTAGAAGCTCCATGAGAAGATCCTAGGTCATGAGCTAGGCCAAATTGCTCTAGACCTAAAACCTTTTTGCCAGATTTGCTTAATTCAAATAGCGCTGCACTTCCCATTCCCCCAATACCAACTACTATCGCATCGAATGTGCTCATATTTTTGCCAACTTAAGAATTTCGATGGTGCATATATAGATAAGAAAATACTTATGTAGACTTCTATGTAATCTCACCCCAACGATTGTCACATATTACATTCTGAGTTAATTTAATTCTATCTATCATTCTTAGGAGAAACGAAATCTTTATAGATAGTGAACGTATTAAAAAATTAAGTTAATATGTGTGCATAAAATTGATCTGGAGAAATTTCAAATGACTCAACCGATTCAAGCAGTTTTATTGGGTGCCGGGGGGCGAGGGTTATTTACTTTTGGGGATTTTGCTGCCCAAAATCCCGATCAATTAAAGTTTGTGGCTGTAGCGGAGCCGAATGATTATAGAAGAGACAAGTTTGCTGAAATTCATAAGATTCCCTCCCAAAATTGCTTTACCTCTTGGGAAGAATTAATGCAGGTAGATCAGATTTCTTCAGTACTATTTAATACGACTATGGATAATTATCATTTTTCATCCTCGATGGCTGCGTTAGAAAAGGGATATGATGTCGTTCTTGAAAAACCTATGGCGCCTACTCCAAAAGAGTGTAGTCAATTAGTTAAGGAATCTACCCGACTAGGGAGAAAGTTAATAATCTTTCATGAAATGAGATATACGAAGTTCTTCAAGACTGTATTTGACATTGTTCAGTCTGGGAGACTTGGGGGACTTGTGAATGTTGAACATCGTGAAAATGTTGTATTTTGGCATTATGTGCATAGTTTTGTAAGAGGTAATTGGAGAAATACTAAAGATTCCGCCCCATTTATTCTTGCAAAATGTTGTCATGATCTTGATTTGTTATATTGGATTATTGGCCAGAAGGTACAGCGATTGTCATCGTTTGGCAGTTTGAAGTATTTTAAGCGTTCAAGTGCCCCAAGATCAGATTTGCCTGAAAGATGTACTGATGGTTGTCCAATTGAAGATACGTGTATATTTTTTGCGCCCAGATTATATTCTGGGCCTGCGAAAAAATGGCGTAGGATTCTTGAATTCGGCGCAGACACTGCAAACAAACCTTTAGATGAGATTTTAAAGACTAGTGATTATGGTAGATGCGCCTATAAATGTGATAACAATGTTGTAGATAATCAAGTAGTGAATTTGCAATTTGAAAATGGGGTTTTAGCAAATTTTGTGACTACTGCATTTGCAAATAAACCTAGTAGATATGTCAGGTTTGATGGGACTAAAGGGACATTAGTTGGAGAACTATCTGCTACTGATTCTGAAATTGTTGTTAGTGATCATCTCAGTGGAACCAAGGAATCGATAGATTTGGAAACAAAGTATGACGAATCACAACATGGTGGTGGTGATTCAGAAATGCTGTTGGATATTGTAAATAATTTAAAGATGGATCAGTCAATTGAGCATTCTGTTGAAGATGCATTGGAGAGTCATTTAATGGCATTAGCTGCTGAAGAGTCACGATTGAATAACGGAGGAATTATAGAAATGCATGAATTTAAGTCTCGGATTTTGTAGAAGAAAATTACAACCCGTGCTTCGACAAGTTGACAAAAATATTAATGAATTTAACATATGCACAACTGTATTATTTTAGACAATCAATTATAAGGTAATTGATTGTGAAAATTCCCGAGGGATTGAATGAAATATTTAAAGACCATCGGATTTAATTCTAACCAACCTGTTGGCAGAGGATTTAATTACCCCTACGACATAGATTTTTGTAGTGATGGCCGCATTTTTATGATCAATCGTATGGGAGGCATGAATAAAGCGGGTGTTCGGATTCAAATATTTACTTTTGAAGAAGAATGGCTTGAAGAATTTGGAAGCGAGGAATTCACTATTCCCGTTTGTTTATCATTTGATGAAGATGACAATGTATATATAACTGATGAATTTTTGAATGAAGTTAAAATTTTTGACCCTAGTGGTAAATTCCTAAGAAAATGGGGCAATGAAGGCCAAGAAGATGCTCGGATTCAAGGCCCTGCTGGGATTATTCACCATCCTGACGGGTTTGTTTATCTGGTTGAACAATTTGCTAATCGAATTAGTAAATTTACTAAAGATGGTGAACGGATCAAATCTTGGGGTTCTGAGGGATCTGGTGCAGGGCAATTTAATTTGCCCTGGGGCATTACCATTGATTCTAGTGGTAATTTTTATGTATCAGATTGGAGAAATGATCGAATACAGAAATTTGATCCAGATGGTGAATTCCTTGAGAACTTTGGAGAGTCTGGTAATGGTGAAGGTCAGTTTCATAGACCCAGTTCGGTTGCTGTAGACAGTAAGGGGTTTATGCATGTGGCTGATTGGGGTAATGAAAGAGTACAGGTACTAGATCCAGATGGTGCTTTCTATCAAATGCTAGAGGGGGAAGCTACATTGTCAATGTGGGCTGAGGAATGGTTGAAAGTTAATTTAGATGAATTTGATCTTAGGAGGGACTCATCATTACTGATTGAGGATCTACCAGATCATCTTAAAACTGCCTATCATAAAGCCTCTCAAAGCGAGCCTGTTTTTTGGGGACCGGTATCTGTAAAAATTGACTTAGAAGATAGGCTTTATGTTACTGAGCATAGTAGACATAGAATTCAAGTATTTGAACAATCAAATTAATGGATGATCAGGAGGGGAAAATGAAATTTTCTGAAAGGCAATTGGCAGCTCATTTAGCTAGAAGGGCGGGATTTGGCGCAACTCCCGATGAACTTGATAGATATGTTGAGATTAGCTATGAAGACCTAGTTGAACAATTCCTTGATACATCAGGTGCTAACTATACACCAGACGATTTGATTTTCAGACGTCATGTAGATATACATACAATGCAAGGTCATGTTGCGGCTTATTGGGCATATAGAATGATTTCAACCGATAAGCCTTTCCATGAAAAAATCGCGTTATTTTGGCATCAGATTTTTGCTACAGGTGAGAATAAGCTTAACAACTTAGGGTCTTTAAACAATCAAGTTGACATGTTCCGACGACATGGATTAGGTCGCTACGATGACCTTTTGGTTGAGTTGTCTAAAGATCCTGCAATGATAATTTGGTTGGACAATCATGATAACCATAACGGTTCAATCAATGAAAACTATGGCAGAGAAATTCTTGAACTATTTTCTATGGGTGTTGGAAATTATACCGAGGAGGATATAAAAGAATGTTCTAGGGCATTTACAGGTTGGAATGTCAAAAATGGTGAATATCTTTCGAAGATGGCTTTCAAAGATTCTATTTGGCCTTATGGGAGGATTCAATGGCATCATGAATATAGAGAAGATGATCATGATGACGGAGAGAAACAATTTCTCGGTGAATCAGGACGCTTTAATGGGGAAGAAGTTGTTGAGATTATATGCCGTCAAGATGCTACTGCTAATTTTATAGCAAGGCATATTTATAATTTCTTTGTTGCTGATGAAGTTCCTGTTCCTCAGTGGGGAGAAACACCTCCGCAAGATCCTGAAGCTGTTGCATTTCTTGCTGATGCATACAAGTTATATGATCATGATATTAAGTCAGTAATGAGAGTCTTATTCAATTCAGATTTCTTTAAAGCTGCTGTATTCCAAAGAGTTAAGAGTCCCGTGGAATTGATAATAGGAACTCTCCGAGCTACGGGTGAATATCGAGTTCCTGTTGGTGGAGATGTAGGATTGTTTGGTGCGATGGAAGAGGGTAAATTTATGGGTCAAACATTGTTAGACCCGCCATCAGTAGAAGGATGGCATACAGGTAAAGAATGGATCAATAGTGGCGCATTGGTGGAGAGAGTGAATTTTGCTTCTTCAAGAGTTGGAGATGTTTCTAAGCCGGGAGTTAAGTCCTTAATTGCTAGGATAGTTAAAATTTT
>CAZWTJ010000037.1:10676-14735 GCA_964637555.1 uncultured Dehalococcoidia bacterium
AGGTAAGGATTTTTCTTGCACAGAACTTATTGATGCAAGTATTGAAGTATTGGGAACTGCGCAAATTGATATGTCAACAAGGGAGACATTGATTAAAGAAATGGAAGATGAAGGCAGTTTTAATTTAGATGATCAAATTGAAACCGAGAATCGCATTGCGAATCTGTTGACATTCCTAGTGTCTACTCCAGAGTTCCAGCTTGCTTAGTTTCAGAATAGAAAATTTTCAATTCAACATCCAAAACAATTACTTAGTTGAATAGTAAATTGAGAGGTAGTTGAATGAAATTCTCCATGCTGTCTTTTCTTCTGGCAACGTTGTTGCTAATGATTTCATGTGGCTCCTCTGAGATTTCTGATGAAGAAAGGACCCTGGAAGCCTTGGCAAAATACAGCTCTGAGTCTTCCCGGCAAAGTTCTTCCAAGATTGATTCATCAGTCAAATTGTCCCCAAGTCCAGTTGTTTCAAAAAGTTCTATTATAAAACCTAAAGATTCTGAGGTTTCTAAGGTAGCTCCTTTTCCAACCACTGTTTCTGCGTCAGGAATACAAAATCCGCTAGGAGAAGATCATTTACTTAATGCCAGAAATCTTCTTCAACAAGGTCTTTTTGAAGAAGCTATTAAAGAATTAGAAAATGCGATTCTCAAAGATCCAGATAATTTGGAAGCATATGCAGGGAAAGTGGAAATCCGATTAGGAATGGGAGACCTTGATGCGGCGTTAATTGAAATAAATTCAGCTATTGAAAAATTTCAAGAGTTGGCAGGTACTTCGGAGAGTATTGCTCAACATCTAAAATATTTGTATGTAATAAAAGCGCAGTCTCATGAGCAATTAAACCAACTAGAAGAATCCAAATCTACTTATGACAGTCTTGTACAGATCGCGCCCGAGGAGTCGATTGGGTTTTCAGGAAGAGGGTGGATTAATTTTAAGTTAGGAGAATTGGAAGAATCTACAAATGATTTTGAAAAATCTTTGAATATGGAGTCATCGAATATCATGAATTTATATTTTGCGACTTTTCCTTACCTTTATTTAGGAGATTATGAGCGTGTGATTGAATTGACCACTCAAATAATTGATTTAGATCCAGCACATGGGAATGCCTATAGCCGAAAAGGATTGGCACATTCTGGATTAGGTGAATACGATCGTGCGTTAGAAAATTTAAATAAAGCAATTGTAATTCATACTGATCGATCAAATTATTATATGGAACGATCATTTGTATATGAAGCACTCGAAAACAGCGAATTGGCAGACAAAGACCGTGACAAAGCCTGCAAACTTCATGAACAATTTGGAGATCTAGATAATCCCATGTTATGTCTTAGCACTCCAACACCCTAGCAATTGAAGTCGTACAATGTTTTTATCAAATCTTTGTAATAGGATGAATTTTGATAGTACAAGCAAATGATCCACGAATCACATGGCAAGGGATCATTTCGTTGGAAGTGACTGAGGACTTTGTAAAACCTTGGCGTATCCCCTTTAACGACCGGGAGTTGTTTCCTCCTAAAGAAATGTTGGAACGTGCTTCTGCCCCAGCAGGTGTAAGACTCAGTTTTCATACAAACTCAATTTTCATTTTAGGGGAGATTGAGAATTGCCAAAGTGAAGATCCCGCATTTTTAGATGTTTTTTGTAATGGGATTTTTCATGAATCAATTCTGATTTCTGATGCTGATCAATTTGAAGTTCGGAATCTTCCTGGTGGTGAAAATTTAGTTGAGATTTGGCTACCCCAGTTCACAGAATTTCGTTTAAAATCACTCTCGTTTGATAAAAATTCTTCTTTTAGACCATTTTTAGATGATCGCCCTAAGTGGATAACATATGGCAGTTCTATTACGCATTGCAAAACTGCAGAAAAGCCGAGTCAGACTTGGCCATCTATCGTATCTAGGGAGCATTCACTGAATCTTACATGTCTTGGTTATGCAGGTAATTGTCATTTAGAGCCAATGCTAGCGATGATGATTCGGGACACTCCTGCTGATTTTATTTCACTTAAACTTGGGATAAACGTTCATAACCATGCGAGTATGAGTGATAGGACTTTTATCCCAAGCGTAATTGGATTTATAAAGATTATTCGTGAGAAACATCCATTGATTCCCATTGTCGTAATTTCACCTATATTTTCTTCACCAAGAGAATATTCCGATAATGCCGCAGGTTTGAATTTACAAATTATCCGTGTGCAAATTAAAAGTTGTGTCAACAAATTGAAAACTCTAGGCGATTTAAATTTACATTATGTTGATGGATTGCAAATTTTAGGTCCAGAATACGCACACCTTTTGCCGGATGAATTGCATCCAAATGTTGAAGGCTACAATATGCTAGCGCAAAACTTTTCGAAACGAGTAGTGGGCCCATTTTTTAAAAATTAGTGGGTGCATAGTTTTCATCTGCAGACGTTTTGACAAAACTTCTGAAGCAATTAACATGTAAGTAGTTTGCTATGTAAACAACATCAATTAATTCATTTAGGTAAGTATATTGGATGTAAAAAATGACAATCTGAAAAATTCGTTGCTGGACGTGGCCGCTATATACCAATTTGTAGAGATTTCAAATATTGATTTTAAACGACGGCAACTAATTAAACTTTGCAGAGATAACGATATTATAGGAACATTGATCATAGCTGAAGAAGGTATTAATGGGACAATTGCTGGGAAATTTGAATCTTTGATATTGATTATTGACCATATTCGTGAATGGTCTGAAATTAATGATTTAGAGGTGAAATATTCTTCGAGTACCACACATACTTTTCATAGGTTGAAGGTTAAATCTAAACAAGAAATAGTCACTATGGGTAAAAATAATATTGATCCTAAGATGTTGAAGGGTGACTATATTGATCCAACCGATTGGAATGATTTTATTCAAAGAGATGATGTTATTTTGATCGATGCTCGGAATATTTATGAGACTCAGGTTGGGAAGTTTTTTAATGCCGTTGATCCTGAAATAGATAATTTCAAAGAATTTCCTCAATGGGTTGAGAGCTTTATTGAGGATATTCCTGAAGACAAGAAAATTGCGATGTATTGCACGGGCGGTATTCGCTGTGAAAAGGCGAGTTCATATCTGAAACAACTAGGACATAAAGAGGTTTATCAGCTCAAAGGAGGTATACTTAAATACCTTGAGGTTGTATCAAAAGATGTCAGTCTTTGGGAAGGTGAGTGTTTCGTCTTTGATGGCCGAGTCTCATTGAAGCATGGATTAGAAGAAGGAACTTACTCTCTTTGTTTTGGATGCCAGTTCCCAGTATCAGAGAGCCAAAGAGAATCGCCTTTTTTTGAAGATGGGGTTAGTTGTGATCACTGTTATCATGAACTTACTGAGAAGCAAAAGGAAGGATCCAGAGAAAGGCGTCGCCAAATTGCCCTTTCTAAAGACAGAGGTGAGGTTCATATTGGGAAGGTTTTTGGGAATACACCTGATTCAGGGAATTAGGATTACTGTCTTTTGGAGTTGAATTTTTTTCAAAATACTAGCATCATATATGAAATCAATTTTGTGAGGATAATAATATGATTAAAGGTTTCAATCATTCAGGTTTTGTCGTTAGAGACCTAGAAAAAATGGTTTCATTTTATCGAGACGATTTAGGGTTAGAAATTGAAAAAGAAATTGATAGTAAAGCTCCTGAATCTGGAAATCATACAGGTATACCTGGTTCACATAGAACTTTGGTCTTTGTCGGTAAGGGTGGAGGACACGCATTGGAGCTTGTTTATTATATTTACCCAGAGAGTGAAAATGGGCACCTAGACAGAGCCCAATTGGGAGCTTCTCATGTGTGTTTTGACGTTGAAAATATTCAGGAGCTGTATAAAGATTTGACTTCCAAAGGGATTAAATTTGTTACACCTCCCATTATGTCTGTCACACCAGATGGGATAGAGAAAGGTATTTGTTATTGCCAAGATCCTGAGGGGAATTGGTTAGAATTTATTCAATAATAGGAGAGATAAATGCACTTACTTGAAGTATATAATCCTGTTGCGCCACAGCGCGGGATGATGAATG
>CAZWTJ010000038.1:0-14629 GCA_964637555.1 uncultured Dehalococcoidia bacterium
AGGGGGAGATCTAATTTTATACCTCAAGAAGATGCAAGTTTAGTAAAAAGATTGAAAAATGCCGGGGCAATTTTGCTTGGAAAAACTAATACTCCTGAACTAACTTTATCTCCTGAAACTAATAATGTGATTTTCGGTCGTACCAATAATCCTTTTGATGTTACAAGAACTCCTGGTGGAAGTAGTGGAGGAGCTGGGGCTATTGTTTCATCTGGAGGATCGGCTTTTGATATTGGCAGCGATACCGGTGGCAGTATTCGATTCCCATCGCATTATTGTGGGATTTTTGGTTTGAAACCAACTTCTGGTAGAGTGCCAAGGACGGGGCATTTAATTTCTTTTGATGTGGGTGCAAGCCAATCTTTTACACAAAATGGTCCTATGACTAGGCATGTTGTAGATTTAGAAGTGATATATAAATTAATTTCTGGTCCTGACGGCATCGATCCATATATTGTTCCAATGCCATTAAGAGATTCTAATAATGTAAATATCAGCAGTTTAAAGGCAGTTTACTATATTGATAATGGAGTTTTCACGCCTACAAACGAAATCCAAATTGCTGTAAAAAAAGTTATTCAAGCTTTGGAAGATGTCGTTACATCAGTAGACGAAGACTGCCCTCGTGTTATTCAGGAATACCCAACCATTGCTAATGATTTGGCTGGGGCAGATGGAAGGGCTGGGACTGCTAGAATCCTGGAAAAATCTGGCACTACTCAAATGGATCAATGGCTTCAAAGAAGATTCGATCAAGCGAACCCTATTAGTGTTTCAGAATTCACTAATTTACTAGAGCAAATTGATAGATATAGAAGTGAGATGACTAAGTTTTTCGGTCCATATGATGTGATAATTTCTCCCATAGCACCTTTTACGGCCATGAAACATGAAGTCTCCTTGGGTCAACCATATGTAAATGGTTTGTTTAGCTACAATCAACCATACAATATTGCTGGATGGCCTTTGGTTGCTGTTCCGGTTGCAATTTCTTCAGAAGGGTTACCTATTGGAGTCCAAGTGATAAGTAAACCATGGCGTGAAGATGTTGCTTTAGCTGTAGCAACCTTTCTAGAGCAGCATTTTGGTGGTTGGATACGTCCATCAATTTAGTTAAATGACTTTACATAAAGATTGTTAGAATATTGCAAACTCAATTTCCAAATATTATTTCATTCAAAGGGAATATACTTTTGCAAACTCCATTTACTTGGGGTCTATTTGTAATAAATTTGTTGATTGGTGCCGTATTAATTATTTTAGATGCTTCTCAAAACCGTGAATTGTTGCTCAGTTTTGGAGCAATGTATTCTCCTCTAATCGTTTCTGGAGAGTATTGGAGATTATTTACCGCAATGTTTTTACATGTTGGATTTCTTCATCTTCTATTTAATTTGATAGGGATAATTATTTTTGGAAGAATCAATGAAAGATTATTTGGAAGGGCTAATTTTTTTATCTTATATATTCTAACTGGGATTTCAGCAAGTTCAACAAGTTACGTTTTAAATGATGTAGCAATATCCATAGGAGCAAGTGGGGCTATTTTTGGAATGATGGGTGCCATGATTAGTTTTTTTGCGATTAATAGGAGATTTTTTGGTAGAGATGGTTTAAATACATTATACGGAGTCATCGTATTAAGCATAATAAATTTGTGGTTCGGTACAACCATCGACGGGGTAGATAATTGGGCGCACATTGGGGGATTGGTTTCAGGGTTGATATTAGGTTTTGCTTTACTTCCTCAATCAAAAATCAGATTAAAAAGAATTTTCAATTTTCGACCTAGTAAGAATTTAGAGTTATTAAAGAGATTTGTCTTAGTCTTAGTATGGTTTGTTTTATTTTGTTCAACCATTTTCATTGGCAACGAACTTGCCCCCAATCCTTATTGGCACATTTCACGTGCGGAAATAATGATTAATGAAGGGAGGTTTTCTGAAGCAGAAAATGAGTTACACTTTGCTATGGATATCGCATTAAAATTGAGAGATAGACAGTTATTGATGGAAATCTTGAAACGATACTCCTATATTGACAATTGAAATTGAGGTGAATCATGTTGCGGTTAGGGTGGATTACAACTGGAAGAGGAGAAGGTTCTTTAGGGTTTTTACAAACTGTAATTTCTGCGATAGAAAATGGTGATCTTGAAGCTTCAATTGAATTTGTGTTTAGCAACAGGGAATACGGAGAAGGTAAAGGGAGTGATAAACTATTTAATTTTGTTGAGGGTAAAGAAATCCCATTAGTTAATTTTTCTAGTTCTAGATATAGAAGAGAAAATGGAGGAGGGAATTGGTCAAAGTTCCGCGAGAGTTATCACCTTGAAGTTCTTGAAAGATTAGCCGATTTCCATCCACAAGTTTCAGTTTTAGCAGGATATTTGCTGATTACGGGTCAGGAGATGATTAAGAAGATGCCTATGATAAATCTTCACCCAGCCTTACCAAATGGTCCCTCTGGAACTTGGATGCAGGTAATAGTTGAATTGATTAAAAAAAATGCTGAAGAATCAGGAGTAATGGTTCATTCTGTTACAGATGTATTGGATGAAGGGCCTATATTGTCTTGGTGTAGATATCCTATAAAAGGGAATGTATATGATCCATTGTGGGCAGAATTGAAATTAGATGTGGATAGTCGAGCGGAGAAAAATTTTGAAGAAACAAAACTGTTTCGAAAAATTCGAGAAGATGGAATTAAGTATGAAAGGCCTCTTCTTCTTCAGACATTGATTGCTATGGCATCTGGTGAAATTAATGTATATGAAGAGAATTTAATTGACCGAGATGGGAATGCCATTCAAAAAGATGGTTTATGTTTGGATGCAAAAGTCCAGCAGATCTTAAAACTATAGAATGTTCATGCAGACTTTAGTTCTTCGTTAGATGAGTTGGCAGATTTCATAGGAAATTGGAGTTTTGCTCCGGATTTGGATCGTAAATCCACTGGATGTTCTCCAGTAATAGCTTTACGGCCGACAATACATTTTGAAACACGATTTAGGTTCGGTAACTCATACATTATATCCAAGAGTGTTTTTTCTAAAATTGTTCTTAACCCCCTTGCGCCCGAATTTTGATTTATGGCTAATTGAGCTGTTAACTCCAGGGCATCTTTTTCAAATTCTAGTTCAACATTATCCATTTTGAAGAGATGCGCGTATTGTTTCACGAGGGCATTCTTAGGTTCTGTTAATACCTGTATTAATGCATCTTGATCTAATTGTTCCAAACCAACATGAACAGGAAGTCTTCCTACGAATTCTGGTATAAACCCGTATTCCAATAAGTCTTCGGCTGCGATGTGTTTAAATAAATCCTTATCAGAAAAATTATTGGGCGCAGAAAATTCAGAGGAAGATTTGAAACCAAGTTTCCGGGTGTCTTTGAAAACACGTTTTTCTATGATTTCTGACATGCCCTCAAATGCACCACCACACATAAACAAAATGTTGTGAGTCTTGATTTGCATAAAGTCTTGGTGAGGGTGTTTTCGACCACCCTGGGGTGGAACGTTAGCAACGCATCCCTCTATGATTTTGAGGAGACCTTGTTGGACTCCTTCTCCCGATACGTCTCTCGTAATTGAAGGATTGGAACCTTTTCTTGCGATTTTGTCTATTTCGTCGATGTATATAATTCCGTGTTCCGCTCTATCAATATCAAAATCTGCAGCACTGATAAGTCGCAATAAAATGTTCTCAACATCTTCTCCTACATAACCGGCTTCTGTTAGTGCTGTTGCGTCTGCAATTGCGTACGGAACATCAAGAATTTTAGCTAATGTTTGAGCTAGATAAGTTTTCCCTGATCCTGGGGGTCCTATCATTAGTACATTAGCTTTAGGTAGCTCAGTATCAGATTCAGAATGTTGAGAGTGAATACGCTTATAATGGTTGTACACAGCCACACTAATAACCTTTTTTGCATGTTTTTGCCCGACCACATACTGCTCAAGCTGGTCAAAAATTGCTTTAGGTTTTAATTTGTTAGATGGTGTAGATTGTGTTTTGTCTTGAGGAGTTGTAGCTGGATCTTCTGAGATTATTTGTCCACATAAAGAAACACATTCATCACAAATAAATACACGATCTGGCCCTGCGATTAGGCGTCTAACTTTTGCTTGAGCTTTTCCGCAGAAAGAGCATTGATAATCTGTGCGTCCACTAGTAGTCATTCAATCACCTGTTTAGTATTTAGGAATTTGAGTCGTTTGATTTTAAAATATCATCGATTAAGCCATAGTCCAACGCTTCTTCTGCATTAAGATAGTAGTCGCGATCGGAATCTCTTGCTACGCGATCATATGGCTGTTTGGTGTGGGAAGAAATAATTTGTCTCAATCGATCTTGAACTCGCAAGATTTCTCTTGCAGCAATTTCAATGTCGGATGCTTGCCCCTGGGCTCCTCCCAAAGGTTGGTGCATATGAACAGTGGAATTTGGGAGTGAATATCTCTTTCCACTGGCTCCTCCACATAACAACACAGTGCCCATGCTAGCTGCTAGACCTACACAAATGGTGGATACATCTGGTTGGATTTGTTGCATAGTGTCGTATATTGCAAGACCTGAAGTCACAACACCTCCAGGGCTATTGATATAAAGCTGAATGTCTCTTTCGGGGTCTTCACGTGCTAGGAACAGTAATTGTGCTACTATGGCGTTGGAAACCTGGTCATTGATTGGTGTTCCTAGGAAGACTATTCGTTCTTTAAGAAGTAAAGAATAAATATCATATGCTCTTTCTCCTCTTGCGCCTGTTTCTACCACCATTGGGATAATACTTTGTGGCTCAATCGTCATTGTCAATTTTCTCCTTTTTGTCATCATTGACTGGTCCATCTTCTTTTTGAGATGGATTTGTAATTTCGTTAGAACTTGCAATAGAGACTAATTTTTCAATCGTCAGCTCAGAGATAAGTGATCGGTGAATAGATTCTCGTAGATCTTCAGTTTCTTCTATAGGATTTTGTTCGGACTGATTTTCTTGAATGTATTCTTTTATACGCTCTTCCACTAAATCATCTGTTGGTTCAATATTTTCGGATTCCGAAATCTTCCGCATTAAATAAGATTGCTTTATTCTGGTGGACGCTTCTTCCTTAACGTCATTTTCCATTTCTTCGGGAGTTTTATTAATAGACTTTAGATAATCATCTACACGGATATTCATTTGTTGGAATAGTCTGTCTCGTTCATCTTTTATATGTGCAATCTCGTGTTCTATTAGAAGAGGTGGGAAGTTGAATTCTGCTAATTCGATTAATGAGTCAATAACAGAATTTTGATATTCTCTTTTAGTTTGAGTTTCAGTTGAAAGAATGAGGTCGTTTTTTACACTTTCTCGCAATGCATCAAATGATTCATGTCCGTCTCCTACTGTTTTAGCAAACTCATCATCTAATTCAGGAAGATCGCGTTCTTTAATTTCAGAAACTGAAACATTGAAATTCATTTCTTTTCCTGCAATCGATTCATCTGGGAAGTCCTGAGGGATATCAATGTCAAAAGTTTTACTTTCATCAACCTTGGACCCGACCAAAGCTTCTACAAATCCAGGCATTGGTCGGTTGCTTTGAGGATCCATAAGAAAAACCACATCATTTTCATTCATTTTGGTTTCGCCCTCAACACTGCCAATGGCGCTGATGGTCACAAGGTCGTCTAATTTTGCTTCACGTTCAGCAGGTTTCCATGTTGCTGAACGTTCTTGCAATTGTTTGATTTGTGTTTCAATGTCTTGATCAGTAGTTTCGGGTATGTTTAACGGGATTCGAACTGAAGTGTAGTCATTTAGTTTTACTTCTGGTTGAAGTGGTACAGTGGCTTTAAAATTAAAAGGGTCCATTGAAATGATTTCGATTTGAGGATAGGAAGAAGGGTTCAAATCTTGAGAAGCGACAGCTTCACTGGTTACCTGAGGCATCATTGAATCCAATACTTCATTTAGAAGACCTTCTTTTCCTATGTATTGCTCTAACATAGATCTTGGGACTTTTCCTTTTCGGAATCCTGGGATGTTTACACGCTGAACAGCTTTTTTGTAACCACTTTCCAAATATTTCCCGAGGTCTTCATCTTCAAGCTCAACAAGCAATACAGCTTGTAGGTCGATTTCTTTTTCACGTGTTATTTTCAACGGAACTCCTATAAATTGTAAGTTCATATTAGCACCACAAAAAACAAGAGTTAAAGTGTTCTGGGGTGAAAGTTATAGAATTCTTATTGGAGGATGTTAACGGATATAATTTAATTCTATACTATTCTAATCAAATTCGGAAAGTTCTTGTTGATTTGTTGACATAGAAACATTAAATTTATAGCATCTCTAATCGTTTTTTATGAGAACCAGATTGGTTGATGGTGATATAGGATGCCTGAGCAACAATACAAAAGAGAGATTGAAGAGATTTTAAGGCTTGCTGATGAATCTGAACAACCAGATTTCACAAATGTTTCCTATGAAGAAGAGTCCTCTGTTTTCCAATATTATTTCATGAAATTAAAAAATATTCTCAAGATACGTGTTTGGCCATTGTCACCTGGTTTGATTCTCTTGGTGTCTTTGATAACATTAGTTTTTTCCATAGTATTAAAGTTTTTAATGCCTTCAGTTGCGGAATTCACGGCTTTAGGCGCATTATTGATTTTTATCTTGGGTTACGCAACTATTTTCATTACTAGGAAGTGAAAATTTCCAGAAAAGTATACGGTTTTAATATCATCTAGAGTTGCTGGATGACTTGGTAATAAGTTTCCCGTCGGGAAACTACACCATACATTCACCTTCACCACGCTCAACTTGATATTTAATAGTTTTGTCCCAATCCATATAGAATTCTATAGATTCCCTGCTCAACTCTGGGAGATCTTTGTATTCTTCCAGGAGTTCAGCAAATGGATCAGTTCCAATTCTCTCGACAAAATCTTTAAATTCTTCATCTGGTAGGCGGGAGCTTTGATAATAACTCAATATTTTCTGTGTGGCTTCAGGCAGCATTTTTGTAGGGATCCTTGCTTTTACACGTTGACCAATTTTGGTTTCTCCGTCTCCATATGTTCCGCCAATAAATAGGTCATAAGCGGGAATTTGTCCTCCGGGGCCTTTGAGAGCAGCTCCATGGAATCCAATGTCAGCAATATGATGTTGTCCGCATCCATTTGGGCAACCGCTCATTTTGACGTGCATTTTTGAAGTTAATTCATCATCAGAGGTGACCATCTCTACAGCTTCAGATAAAGCCCGAGCGAGTCCCATAGAAGATGTTATTCCCATTTTACAGCTATCAGTACCTGGACATGAGACGATATCCTTTATTGTTTCAGACCCTGAATCTCCTAATCCAATATTGGATAATTCAGTCCATATAGAAAATAATGCATTGTCCGGGACCCATCTGAAAACTAAGTTTTGTTGATGGGTAGCTCTTGCATGACCGCCAGAGAATTTGCGGGCAATGTCCGCAAGTTGATGGAACTGATCGGCTTGAATATCTCCCAAGGGTAATTTTGCGGAAACCATGTTGTACCCATTCTGTTTTTGTTTAGATACATTACTAGATTTCCATTCTGTGAAATCAGGGTTATTTTTGTCTTCGGGCAACCAAGTATCGTTATTAGAAGGAGCTGTTGATTGTTCATCTTCCATAAAAAGCAAGTCTTTTGGGTCGAATGATCTCTGCGCCCATGGTTTAGAAAGTTCCTCCTCCACGAGATTTCTAAATTCGTCTATCCCAATCCTGTCGATTAAGAATTTAACTCTTGCTTTAGATCTGTTTTTTCGCAGCTCATTAGATTTATGGAATACTCTTAAAGCGGCTTCAGTAACTTTCAAATAATCATTTACAGAAACAAATTCGTACAAAGTAGGAGCAATTCGAGCCATGATTGAAGTCCCTCCACCCATTACCATCTTGAATCCATGTTCTCCGTCTTTGATTACAGGCAAAAATCCAACGTCATGGATTGCGGTGATTGCACAATCAGCCAGGCATCCAGAGAACGCAGATTTAATTTTGCGTGGCATTGCTTGACTAAAAGGATGACGAACAAAATAACGAGAATAAGCGGCTGCATATGGAGTTACATCAAATGGTTCATCTGAACAAACTCCAGCGCTTGGGCATCCAGTAACGTTTCGAACTGTGTTACCACAAGCTTCACGGGTGCTTAATCCTACTTCACCCAAAATCCTCAAAAGAGGGGCACCGTCAGACAACAATACGTGATGGAATTGAATATTTTCGCGAGTTGTAACATGTCCCTTTCCCAGAGGGGCGAATTTTTGTGCAACTTCACCTAGTGCATCTAGTTGATCTGCTGTTAACCCACCAAAAGGAGCTTTTACTCTTACCATATGAACATCGGGCTGCCTTTGTCCATAAATTCCTTGGCGCAGTCTAAATGCCATGAACTGAGTGGGATCCCATTCACCTGCTTGGAACTTGGCTACTTGCTCTTCAAAATCATCAATTTCATCCGCTCTAATTTCTAGTACTCTACTAGAATCTGGCTGAAAAGTTTGTGTCATTTTGGGGTTCTCCAAAGTCGATTTGCCGCATGAGATAGTTAATTATGATGATTGGAAATTAACAAAAAGTTAGGAAAATGTCAATTAACATGAGTCTTACAAATTTCGTAAAATGACTGTTTTCATAATATTGAACTATCTTGAGGTAAGTGATAACTTTGTCCGACTATGAATTTGGCACCGAAAATTAAAGAAATTATTGTAAGAGCTCTAAATGAGGATATTGCGGAGGGTGATGCAACGACATTTTCGATTATTCACCCAAATGATGAATTTTATGGAGAGTTTATTAGTCGACAAGATGGAGTGATTGCAGGTCTAGACGTTGCATCATTAGTATTTAATGTTTTAGATGAAAAGGTACAGTTTTCAAATAGAAAAGACGATGGAGCAAAGATCAAAGCTGGTGAAATCATTGCCACTGTTGAAGGATCTGGTACAGCTTTGTTAAGTGGTGAGCGAGTGGCGTTAAATTTTTTACAAAGAATGTCTGGTGTTGCTACTGTGACTAGAAAATTCGTTGAAGCAACTCATGGTACCAAGGCCAAAATACTCGATACCAGAAAAACAGTCCCAGGGTTAAGGATTTTAGATAAATTAGCAGTTTCTTTGGGAGGGGGAGTAAATCATAGACATGGGCTGTACGACATGATTTTAATTAAGGAAAATCATGTCGAAGCTGCTGGAAGTATCTCTGAAGCGGTAGCCAGAGTAAGGCGTGGGAAATATAAAGATTTAGTTATTGAAGTTGAAGTAAAAAACATTTTAGAATTAGAAGAGACTATTAAATTACAAGTAGATCGAATTTTATTAGATAATATGAATTTCGAAGAAATGACTAAGGCTGTTAGAATGGTAGATGGAAAAGTCCCTTTAGAAGCATCAGGGAATGTTACAATTGATACTGTCAAACATGTTGCTTTGACAGGAGTGGATTTCATTTCTGTTGGAGCACTAACCCATTCTGTTAAGGCAATGGACATTAGTTTTCTTTTGAAGCCTCGGATTTGAGGAGGAGACAAGTCATGACAACTGCAAAAAAGAATTCCTCGGAAATTCTTCAACACTTGCAATCTAAACTTTCGGGAATTGTCCCTGATTTTGAATTGAAATTAAAAGCTGAACTAGCATATGAAATAAATCTTCTCAAAGAAGAACTGAATGCAGTGATCCTTGGTCACAATTATATGGAACCTGCTTTATTTCATTCTATTCCAGACTTTGTAGGTGATTCTCTTGAACTTAGTAGGAGAGCGGCTGAAACAGATAAGGATGTGATAGTTTTCTGCGGAGTCCAGTTCATGGCAGAAACTGCCAAAATCCTGAGTCCTGATAAAAAAGTTTTAATTCCTTCCCAAAAGGCGGGTTGTTCTCTTGCTTCAAGTATTACCGCTGATGATGTCAAAAAACTTAAGCAAAGTTTTCCGGGTGTTCCGGTAGTAACTTATGTGAATACTTATGCCGATGTGAAGGCTGAGTGTGATATTTGTTGTACTTCAAGCAATGCGGCTGCAGTAGTGCAGTCACTAGGTGTTGATCAAGTTATTTTCATTCCTGATGAATACCTGTCTAAAAATGTAGCCGTACAACTTGGGCATAAGATTGCTTTTCCTAATGTGTATTCCGAAGATTTTCGGACTGAAGATTACTCTGATTTCCAGATGATTGGGTGGGCAGGCAGATGCGAGGTTCACGAAAAATTTACTGTGGAAGATATAAACACTGTGAGGAAGCAATTTTCTGATGTTTTGATTTTATCTCATCCAGAGTGTAGTCCTGAAGTTGTAGAAGCATCAGATTTTTCTGGAAGTACTAACGCAATGATTCGTTACACTTCTGAATCACGTGCTTCGAGGTATTTATTACTGACAGAATGCTCTATGGGAGATAATATAGCCTCCGAAAACCCTGAAAAAGAGATGCTTAGATTGTGTAGCGTTAGATGTCCTCATATGAATCAAATTACTCTAGAGGATACCCTTGAGTGTCTAAAAAAATCTCAATATGAGGTTGACGTTCCTCGGCACATTGCTGAGAGAGCTGCTCGATCAGTGCAAAGAATGATTCAGATTGGGTAAAACATTCAGCACTGGAGTGTTTTTTGATTGCGAGAATGCATAGGTTCGAATCCTACAATGCTTTTCAGTTTTTGATTTTTCATAAGGAAATTATAAATGCTTGATCCTACCACCATACTTTTTGCATTTTTCGCAGGGTTGGTGGCAGCTTTTAATCCTTGTGGGGCCGCTATGTTTCCTGCATACGTTGGGTATCAACTTGAGATTTCTGAAGCAATTTACAATCCATATAGATTGATTTTGCATGGTCTTTTTGTTGCTTTGATTACCACTCTAGGCTTTATTTTTGTTTTTTCTGGTATTGGGATTTTATTAGGATTCACATCATGGTTTTTAATAGATTTGATGCCATTCTTAGGTTTTGGAGTTGGATTAACAATATTATTGGTAGGACTTTTTCTGCTCATAAGCAAGAAAAAGTTCGGGATTTTGATTGCTAGTAGAGTTAATTTTGCAGAAGGCCAAGGGGTTTTCAGGCTTTTTTTGTTTGGAGTGGGTTATGCTGCCGCATCTCTTAGCTGTGCATTGCCGGTTTTTATTGCAGCTATTGGAATAAGCATAGGAAAAGGGGATCCTAATTTCGGAGGTTTTATTGAAGTAATCTTTGCAACATTCGTTTACGCAATAGGTATGGGAACTACTATATTGTTTGCCACAGTAGGTGTGATTTCTATCAAAGGAGCAGCAATTATATTAATCAAAAAGGTTTTCCCGTATTTCGAAATTGTAGGGAATCTACTGATGATTGCTGCCGGGGCATATATAATTTATTACTGGTTGTTTGGAACAGGACAAGCTTTAATGCAAATCAAGATTAATACCATTTTTTAGCATTAACCTGAATTGGAATATGAAAACTTTTGAAATTATTCTCCTGCTATTACAGAATTTTTCAAGATCCCAATTCCTTCGATTTCGACTTCAGTTTCATCTCCAGGATGGATGTTTGGAGGAGTCCCAGGTGTTCCAGTCATTATTACATCACCTGGCAGTAGGGTCATTACCGAACTAACAAACTCAATAATTTTGGGCACATCATGCAAAAGGTCTGAAGTTACTTGATCTTGAGTAACTTTTCCATTCACACGGCCGATTAAATGCATATTATTGTGTTCCAATTCGGTATTGATTACGGGCCCTATCGGTGTGAATGTGTCGGATGATTTTGCTCTCCACCATTGGAGGTCATTACTTTGCCAGTCACGAGCACTTACATCATTTCCGCATGTGTATCCTAATATGTAATCAGTGGCATTGGCTTGGGTAGCTTTTTTACATGTTTTTCCAATAACTACAGCCATTTCAGCTTCTGGCTGAACAGTTACATTTTCTTCAAGCGCAACTTTTGGGATAATGATATTGTCCTCAGGCCCAATAATAGATGTAGGGATTTTCAGGAAAGGTTCTGGCACAGAAGGTGGGGTTTTTGAACCTAGATGACTTTTGTAATTTAGTCCAATAGCTACCACTTTACTTGGCTTTGTAGGTGTCAAAAGTTTTACTTCATCTAATTTTTTCGTTTCTCCAGTAAGTTTATATTCATTGTAAGGGGCAGAAGAAATAGTTTGAATTTCACTACCCTCTAAGATTCCGTAATTAATTTCTCCATGGAAACTGTATCTAGCAAAAAGTGTCATATTCATCTCCTGGTAAATTTTTTCATTTGGTAAGTTTGTTTAAATGTTTTTACAATAAGCTATATTGTAGTATGAATGGGTTAAAAGGGCACTAGGAAATTTTGTGAGGAAATTTTGGTCGATATTTCAAAAATTAATACATTGTTAGAGATTGATAGTTTGTCGAAGAGTTATTCAAAAAATTTGGCTTTGGATTCTGTCAATTTTGAACTTAATACTGGCGAAGTTGTTTCAATATTAGGTGATAATGGTGCAGGCAAGACTACGTTACTTAAATTATTGGCAGGGGTAATAAAAAAAGATTCAGGTGATGTGAAATATAATGGGATTCAGTTCGAGAAATTGGGACAAAGTGTTCGGGGCAAAATTGGGTTTTTGATGCACGATAGTATGATGTATAACGGATTGACGGCATTTGAAAATCTGCAGTTTTATGCTCGGATTTATAATATCTCCCCATTCAAGGATAGAATAAATGAAGTAGTTGAGATGATGGGAGTTGAGGGTATCAAAAATATCCAAATTTCTAAAATGTCTCATGGTCAAAAGAAAAGATTTTCGATAGCTAGATCAATTTTGCACAACCCAGAAATTTTGTTAATGGATGAACCTGAAACCGGGCTTGATTCTGAGGGTGTGATTAGACTAAAAAAAATAATCTATGGTATTCGTGATGAAGAATTTGGTACTTCTTTAATTGCGACTCATAACTTAGATTTTGCATATAGTATTTCTGACAAAATAATGTTTCTTTCAAAAGGCCGTTTGGTGGGAATTAATTCTACGGATTCGATGTCTTTAGAAAGATTCAAAGACATGTATTCAGATTTCCTTAGTCACGGTGCGTTGAATGCGTAAATATTTTGCTGTAATTTCCGCACTCGTGTGGAAAGATGTGCTCTTAGAAATTCGCAATAAAGATTTCTTAATTTCGGTAATGGTTTTTGCATTATTAACAATAGTAGTATTTGGCATTGCTATAGATCCAAAGTCTTCAATAATTACATCTGTAGCATCGGGAGTTTTTTGGATTTCAATTTCGTTTGCCTGTGTATTGGGAATGAATCGTACGTTCATAATAGAATACGAAAATGGGGGAATTTTTGGACTTTTGAATGCACCGATTAGTCGAGACGCCATTTTTTTTGGGAAGATGTTGGGGTGTTTTGTTTTTTTATTAGTCGTGGAGTTATTTCTTTTCCCGATTTTTGTAATTTTATTCAATATTGATTTGTTTGATTTATTATTAATACCCGTTTTTGTCCTTACATCACTTGGATTGGCTTGCTTGGGAACGTTAGCATCCGTAATGGCTATTAACACGCGTTTAAGGGAGTTGATGTTGCCGCTTATTTTTCTTCCGACTGTTATTCCAATAATAATTGCTGCGGTAACTTTGACCGAAATGTTTTTAAGTGGTGCAGCATCAGAGGGTTTTATTAAATGGCTTGGCATGATAGTTGCTTTTGATTTAATGTTTTTGGCTTTGTGCCCATCTGCCTTTAATTATATTTTGCATGAATGATTATTCTTTTTGATTACTCTAAATAATTCCCAGAAAATTGACACGTGAAAATTGGCTTTGATATTATTACGGGGATCGATTAAAAAGAAGTAACCTAAGATTTTTATTCGAAATTATAATAGTTTCATTTATTCCGGAGGCAGTTGTTGAGCAAAAGTGATTTTGTGGTTAGGTTTGCTGGAGAAGGCGGACAGGGTGTTGTTACATCTGCGGAAGGACTCGCACAGGCATGCGCACAAGTTGGATATCATGTGCAGACATTTGCCACATTCCCCTCTCAGATTATGGGAGGTCCGACTTGGACACAAACAAGGGTATCTACTAAACCTGTTCTTAGTTACGGGGATGAATTAGATGTTCTTGTTGCCTTTAATGAAGAGGCCTATGCGAATCATAAATCCGAAGTATCACCAGACGGCGTGATAATTTACAATACTGAAGAATTTGATTTAGAAGGTGATTCAAAAAGTTTTGGGATGCCTTTTGATGAGTTAGCAAAATCCACTGGTAACAGCCGTGCCGCAAATATGGTAGTGATAGGCGCGTTGGCATTTTTAGTGAATATGCCTCAAGCTATTCTTGAAGAATTTGTAACGAAGCGATTCACGCGTGGTAGGCCTGGTGACGATCAAATAATTCAATCTAATATTGAGGCACTTGGTTTGGGGAGAAATGAAGCTGAGAAAAGTGGATTCAGCTTAGAACAACTTGAGGATCCCGCTTCTCTTGATTCGGAGCAGATTGTTGTGAATGGCAATGTGGCTTTAGGTTTAGGAGCAGTTGCGTCTGGTTTGGATACTTATGTTGGTTATCCAATATCTCCGGCTACATCTATTCTTGTATGGATGA
>CAZWTJ010000039.1:0-14604 GCA_964637555.1 uncultured Dehalococcoidia bacterium
CTTTATCTCATATTGAAAAAATCACGTATTTCTGGATCGAAAATGTGCTGAGTGTTGATTATGCCTATCCCCAAGTTTGTGCCAATTTCATCTACAATTTCTAATGAAAGTTTGTCACCGTTCCTTGCTGATTCGGCAACTTCTTCAGCTGATACTAGATTATGATCAGAATTATGAAGAAGCGATAGTTCAGATGATTCTCCAGCGTTTAATTTCTCTCGTGCGATTCTCGCCATTGCAGTTCCGCTGGCCATAACTTCTAAACATCCTATGTTGCCGCAATTACATTTTGGACCGTTGCGATCTATCGTAGAATGCCCCAATTCTCCTGCATATCCGAATCTTCCACCATACATTTGGCCATTTATTGCAATTCCACATCCAATTCCAGTTCCAACCGTAATGTATATGACGCTTTGAAGATTTTTCCCAGCTCCAAATTTTAATTCCCCTATTGCGGCAATATTAGCGTCATTATCAAATTTAACTACGGTTTTTAAGAAATCATGAAATATTGGTTTTATTATTAATCCATCCCATCCAGGCAAGTTTGGTGGGTCATATAACTCGCTCGTTACAGGATCCATTGGGCCAGGCATACATACACCAACGCCGGCAATATTTTCGCGTCCTATTTGCGTAACCACTGATTCTATTGTATTTAGAATCAGTGATATTGATGCGTCTTTTCCAAGATGTGCCATTGTAGAGATGTTGACACGGTTTGAGATTTTTGCTGAACGATCAACAATTGCGACACGAGTGTTTGTGCCACCAACATCTACAGCTATTGCGGGGAGATTGCTCATATTGTATCCAAGTTTAGATTTAGGATTTTATTCTAGTCCAAACAACGTGTATTTGGCTACATAGTTAACTTTTGATGGATTTAGTAGCATTCCCAATTATATTTGGTAGAGAAATTGGAAATATTATCGTCAATTGGAAAGATTCAATTTTAATAGTTTCGAATTCTGTGGAACGAATAACTTTTTCGGTATCTCTTGTGAGATGACAACCTGTGGTCAAATATTTCCATAAAGGATTTAATAAAACCTGGAAAAATTTGTGAGTTGGCCTTTTGTCTACTACATGTTCATAGAAAAGGAATTGTCCGCCTGGCTTAAGGACCCTGTGAATTTCACTCATTACTTGTTCCATGTTTTTCACCATGCACAAGGTAAGTGTAGTGATTACGGTGTCAAAACTTGAGTCAGGAAATGGGATTGATTCACCCTCAGCGCTGATAATATTGATATCCTTGTTAAGTTTGTGAGCATGTTTGATGAGTATTTCCGACATAAATGGATTAGGTTCTAAAAATGTTAAGGATGAAGATTGGTTGAAATATTTTAGATTTGCGCCAGTTCCACCTCCGATTTCTAGAATATCTCCTATTGCTTGACCACAAATTTTCCCCCTAATATCTTTTAATCTCCATTCTACCAATGTGTTTAGAGAATCATAGAATTTTGCAAACAATTTGTTACTTAATCTGTCGTATCTCCTGAACATTATTCAAGTATAATTGGTAAATATCTATAATTCACGCTTTGGAGAAAATTTCATGGAATTAAATGGTAAAACTGCGATAGTAACAGGTGGTAATGGAGGACTAGGTAGAGTAATTTCAACATTTCTAGCTAAAGAAGGAGTGAATGTTGCGATTGTTTATGCCCGAAGTAAAGTACAAGCTGATGATTTTGCATCTGAATTATCATCTGAATATGTGAAATCAAAAGCATTTCAATGTGATTTGACGATTGAAAAAGATGTGCAAGATTTAGTTGAGGCGGTAAAGGAAACTTTTGGCAGAGTAGATTTTCTGGTTAATGATGCAGCATATAACGTTTGGATTCCATTCAAGGATATTGAATCCCTCACTCTCGATGAATGGAACAAAATTTTGGCTACCAACTTGACTGGACCAATGTTATTAACTAAAGAGGTTTCTTCTGCCATGAAAGTCACTGGCGGTCGGATTATAAATATCTCAAGTGTGGCGGGTCTGAGCCCTACAGGTTCTTCAATTCCTTATGCAGTTTCTAAGGCGGGATTAATCCATTTGACAAAATGTATGGCAGTAGCGCTTGCGCCTGAGATCCTAGTTAATTGTATTGCACCCGGTTATTTAGAAGGCACTCGTGCAACTGCAAATTTGGATGTCGAATATCAGGAAAAAGCTAAAACCGCATCGATACTTGAGAAGGCTGCAGATAAAGAAGATATTGCAAAACAGGTTGTTTCTTTATGTACGGCTGATACAATTACTGGACAAACATTGGTAGTTGACTCTGGAAGAGTTTTCCACTAATCGAGTTTCAGGAAGTGAATTTATGTTAACCGAGGCAGTAGAATCTGCACAATATTCATCAGTATTACTTGATAAAGAAAATATTGATTGCAAGCTTCAAATTCAAAAAAAGGGTTCTGGATTTTCTCAGAGTCCAGCTTTGTTACTTACAGACTCACGAGTCATTTATTTAAGTAATAAAGGAGGAGAAGTCCAAACCAAATTTGCCCAAATTATTGACATAGAATTTGTTAACGTCGGCTTTGAGTCTTCAGGATCCACAGCTTTTTTGTGGGCATTATTTTCAGTGATGGTTTCTGTAATGCTGTTTTTGATGATTGATAGTATTTTGTTTAGTTGGTTAGCAGCAATTATAGTAATTTCTTTGGGAGTTGTACTTCTCTTCGATCGAATTTCGAACCCTGGAGAAAAATATCTAGAATTTCATTCCAAGAATCAAAAGTTCCGATGTTTCTTTAGTCATAGATTAATGAATTTTGAAGCTTATCAATTCATTAATCGCTTTTATATGATTAAAAAAGGTGAGCAACCTTTTTCCCGAATGCGAACTTTGACTCAATACTTGCCGAAAATCTAAAAGCTCAAATTTGGTATTACATCCATATTCCATTCAAAAGTCAGATTATTTTTCATTCTGTAAAATGCTGCAGCACCAATCATTGCAGCATTATCAGTGCAGAATTCCACTTTAGGAATCATTAAAGGTATCGGAGAACGCTTTTTGATTTCTTCTCGTAATCTTTGATTGGCTGCAACACCGCCCACTATTAGTATCCCTTTAACATTATGTATTTCAGCAGCTTGTAGAGTATTCCTTATCAAAGTGTCGGTGATTGCTTCTTGGAATGATGATGCTAAATCACTCTTGTTCTGATCGTTTAAATTCTTTAATGTTTGAACCTCTCGCAGCAGTGCAGTTTTCAAGCCACTGAAGCTAAAATCTAAAGAGTTGTTAATTTTTGGTCGGGGTAAGTTGAAATTTTCACTGCATCCATTTGAGGCAGATTTTTGTATTGACGGTCCTCCGGGATAAGGTAAGCCCAAAATTCGAGCACCTTTGTCAAATGCTTCCCCAGCTGCGTCATCTCTAGTTCTTGCAATCAAATTGAATTCTTGGTGATTATTCATTAAAACCAGATCTGAGTGCCCGCCTGAGGCAATAAGACACAATAACGGAAATCCAAATTCATCATCGGGATTATTCTCTTCTAGCCATGAAGCGTAAATGTGCCCTTCGAGGTGATTAATACCTTGAATTGGAATGTTCTTTGGGAAGGCGATACCCTTGGCAGTATTTACTCCTACGAGCAATGAACCAGCCAATCCTGGTCCATTTGTTACTCCAATTGCATCAATGTCGTCAATTGTAATCCCAGAAAGTTTCAATGCTTGATCTATGACGGGGATTAAATTTAGCATATGTTCCCTTGCAGCCATTTCAGGGATAATGCCTCCAAATTTTGAATGCATTTCAGCTTGAGATGCGACAACATTGGAACGGATAATTTGACCATTTTCTATTACTGCAGCTGCTGTTTCATCGCAACTTGTTTCTATTGACATTATTAGCATAACTTGTTGACTATCTTATAAGTGAGTTTCGGAGATCGGAAATTGATTGTTTGATTGTTTTCGTTTTGTTATAGACTGCTGAGCCTGCAACAATTATGTTCGCTCCAGCATCAACCACTTTAGTCGCGGTGTCTATATTTATTCCACCATCAACTTCTAAGTCTATCTTTCCAGTGGAACTGTTTGATTTTGATACATACGAGTCGATTAATTCACGGGATTGATGGATTTTAGGTATCATTGATTCTATGAATCCTTGTCCACCAAATCCAGGCTCTACTGTCATGATCAATACTTGAGAAACTAATTCCAAAAGGTCGGGTAATACACTCACAGGAGTTTTTGGATTTAGGACTATTCCTACTTTCATGCCATGATTTAAAACAGTTTGCAGGGTCTTTTGGATGTTTTCACACGATTCAAAATGTATTAATAGCGTATCAGCTCCTGCGTCAGCAAACTCTGAAATATATCTAATTGGTTCATGAATCATTAAATGGACTTCGAAATCAAGAGTTGTGTAAGGTCTAAGTGACTTGATCATTTGAGGTCCAAAAGTTAGGTTCGGCACGAAATATCCATCCATTACATCTAGATGTAATAAGTCTGCTCCGGATTTTCCAGTAATCGAAATATCATTTCCGAGATTGCTGAAATCAGCTGAAAGGATGCTAGGAGCGATCTTTACAGCTGATTTGTCAGATGAAATCTGCATTAATTTTTTCCGTTCATTTGGGATTTAGCAGCAGCTATAGAAATTTTGACTTGTTGTTGTGATGTTCCACCTGAAACATTTCTATTTTCAACGGATGACTCTAGTGAGATTTCACTTATATCCTGATCAAATTTTTCGGAAAATTCTTTTAGCACCTCCAAGGAAATCTCAGAGAAATCCAGTTTATTTTTTATGGCATAAGATGACAATTGATTGATTATTCCATATGCTTCACGAAATGGTATGCCCTTACCTACAAGGTAGTCAGCATAATCGGTGGCTAGGAGTTGGCCCTTTAACGCCGTATCGCGCATTTGATTTGGTTTTACCGTAATAGACCCGATCATTTCAATGAATATTTCTAGTGTTGCATTTAGGGTGTCAAAGGTATCAAAGAATCCTTCTTTGTCTTCTTGCAAATCTCGATTATAAGTTAGGGGCAATCCCTTTAGTACTGTTAGTAATCCAAAAAGAGATCCAAAAACCCTGCCAGTCTTACCGCGTGCGAGTTCTGCGAAATCCGGATTTCTTTTCTGAGGCATGATGCTACTTCCGGTTGAAAAATCTTCAGATAGTTCGACGAATCCAAATTCAGTTGATGACCAAATGATTAATTCCTCTGAAAATCTCGACAAGTGCATCATTAGTATTGAAGAAGATGAAAGAAAATCAACCAAGAAGTCACGATCTGAAACAGCGTCCATACTATTTTGTGAGATTCTTGAGAATCCTAATTTTTTTGCTACTGTTTCACGATTTATTGGATATGGTACTCCAGCGAGTGCACCACTTCCTAATGGTAAAACATCAGACGAATCATATGCGTATTTAAACCGTAAGTCGTCTCTTGTCAACATTTCAAAGTAAGCTAGCATGTGGTGTGCAAATAAAATTGGTTGGGCTTGCTGGAGGTGTGTGTATCCAGGCATGACCGTATTTAAATTTGATTCGGCTAGCTGTATTAAAACCATTTGAAGGCTGGAGATATTTTTACGAATTTTGATTATTGATTCTTTTACATACATTCTCAAATCAAGTGAAACCTGATCATTTCTAGACCTGGCAGTATGCATTTTCCCAGCAACAGGGCCAACAATTTCATGAAGTCTGTTCTCAATATTCATATGCAAATCTTCAAGCTGAAAGTCCCACTGAAAACTTTCTGATTCGATTTCATGACGTATTTGCAACAATCCTTTAACTATTTGTTTTGAGTCAGAGGTAGTAAGTATTTGTTGTTCTGCGAGCATCTCAACATGGGCTATAGAGCCGGCAATATCCTGTGCATATAATCGTTGGTCAAAGTTAACAGATACTGTATATTCACTATTTACTTTTTTCATAGATCAGTCGACCTCTTTCTTGATAAAAAGCTTCTTTGCAGTGTGAGTACTAATTCTTTTTTCTGGTTATAAGCACAAGTTTCCAAATGTACTATTCCACGGTCTGATTTTGATTTGGACTCACGTGTATCTAGTATTTTGCTCTCAGCGTATATTGTGTCACCATGAAACACAGGCGCATTGTGCCGAATGTTTTCATATCCAAGATTTGCGATTGCGTCAATTGATAGGTCAGCCACGCTCATACCAACTACAATACTTATTGTAAGCAAACCATTTACTAATGGTTGTTTATGTTCATGAGAGGCCATGTAATTATGATCAATGTGCAAAGGATTGTGATTCATGGTCATAAGAGAAAACATGTGGTTATCCATTTCGGTAATTGTTTTCCCCGGCCAATGTTTAAAAATGTCGCCGCTGGAAAAATCCTCGAAAAATTTCCTAGAATCTTTTGATGCATCATGAATCATACTTATTTGTACCTTTTGTTCTATAAGTTAATATTATAGTTATCTAACAGCCTACGTGCTATCACAAGTTTTTGAATTTCATTTGTTCCTTCTCCAATAATCATCAGAGGAGCCTCCCTATAAAAACGCTCAATAGGTAATCCTTTTACATAACCATATCCGCCATGAATTCTCATGGCATCCATGGCTACCTCACCACACATCTCACTAGCGAATAGTTTTGCCATTCCTGCATTTAAATCAACTCGTTCACCGGAATCTTTTTTCTTGGCAGCCTCATAAGTTAATAACCTAGCAGCTTCGATTTTTGTTGCCATGTCCGCAAGCATAAATTGAATTGCTTGGTGGTCAGCAATAGGTTTTCCGAAAGTTTCTCTTTTTTGGGCATATTTAATTGCTGAATTAAAGGCGGCAGTTGCAACTCCAACTGCTCGGGCCGCAACATTTATTCGACCAGATTCTAGACCACTCATTACTTGTTTGAATCCAACACCTTCAATATCGCCTATGAGATTTTCTGCAGGAACTCTGACATTTTCGAATAATAACTCGCATGTATCGATGCCTCTGTATCCCAATTTATCTAATTTTTGAGCTACTGTTAAACCATGGGCAGGCTTCTCAACTATAAAGCAACTTAGTCCTCTGTGGAGTGGTTCTTCAGATTTTGGTTTTGTTCTAGCTAGAACTGCAAATGCATTGCCATTTTGTCCATTAGATATGAACATTTTTGAACCATTAATAACATATTCCTCGCCATCCTTTTCTGCTTTAGTTGAAATATTTTGAACATCCGTACCCGAAGAAGATTCTGTTAAGGCTAACCCACCCCTTAAATCACCTTTTGCCATTCTTGGGAGGAAGGATTTCTTTTGAGTTTCATTTCCGAAATTTGAAACAATTTCAGCTAAAATGTGGTGAGTTCCTATGACTCCTGCAAGGCTCATCCACCCTTTGCTGAGTTCTTCAAATATTTTGGCTAGAGTTGAATGATTGAAACCTAATCCACCATATTGTTCAGGAATAGTGATTCCAAATAGACCTAGATTAGCCATTTCATCCACTAATTCGAAAGGATAAATATCTTCTGTATCATATTTGTCGGCTATTGGTAAAACTTTGTCATCAACAAAGCTTTTAATTAGATTGATAATTTGGGTATCAATATCTGTTGAATATTGAGGCATACGAGTTTACCTATTTAGGTGTGGGAATTGTTTTCTGCCAACATTTTTTGAAGAAACTCCTAGAATATTTAAAAATCCTTCGGCGTCAACATGGTCATATGAGCCTTGGGCTTCCATTGAAGAATCATCGGAATATAGAGAATGTGGCATTTTTGATTCAGTATCTTCTGTACTATCAAAAAAGACATTACCTTTATGCAATTTCAAAGTAATAGTTCCGGTTGCTAAGGAAATAATTGGTTCTAGAGCATGTAAAGCTGAAGTTGTGGCTAAGTCAAACCAATATCCTTGGTAAATTTGATTACTAATAGTTTTGGATATTAAATCATAGAATTCCCTTGCTCTACGATCTAGAATGAATTGCATTAAATACTCAAATGAATTCCCCAGTAATTCCATACCGGGAGATTCATAAATCCCTCTTGATTTGACGCCAACAAATCTATTTTCTATAACATGAGTTCCAATTCCAACTCCATTCCTACCAGCAACAAGGTTAGCTTTTTTGAAAATTGAAACCAAATCCATTTTTTCGGAGTTGATAGCAATTGGTCTACCATTCTTCCATTCTATAGATATGAATTCATTTGAATCAGGAGCGTCCCATGGCCAGCAACCCATCCCTGGTTCAACAAAATCTGGAGATAATTTAACGTCTTCAAGATCTCCTGCTTCATGGGTCAATCCTAAGAGATTTGCATCAGTTGAATATCTGGATTCTGAAGCAGGTCTGATAGGAAGATTGTTCGATTGGCAATATTCAATCATTTCTTTTCTACCGGGGAATTGATTTAAAAAGTCTCTGTCACGCCATGGCGCATAAACAGTCAACGATGGATCAAGTGTATTAGATACTAATTGAAATCTCACTTGATCATTTCCGCGTCCGGTTGCTCCATGAAAAAGCACATTCAGATTACGGGATTTCATTTGATCAAGAATTACTTCAACAGTTACTGGTCTTGCAATTCCTGTAGTATTCCAATAACCGCCCTCATATCTAGCCTGAGATTGTAAAACTTTCAATCCTGCTTCAGCAAGCTTTTCTAGACCTGGCAAAATATCAGCTTTATGGGCGCCACAATCTAACATTCTATTAGTCACGGCGTCCAAGTTTTCTTCATCTGGTTGACCTAAGTCCACAGTAAAACAGTGTACGGTAAACCCCTTGTTTTTAAGCCAACTTGCGACAGTGCAACTGTCCAGCCCACCAGAAACTGCTCCTGCAATTTCTGTTGTCCCATTTTCTTGTAATTCGTACCAATTCATTTGAAACCCTAAGTAATTAGCTTGTAGCCAATTGAATGGCTGATTCTAATCTGTTTAATGCTTCATCAAGTTCGTCTATAGAAACTGTTAGAGGAGGCATTAGTCTAATAAGATTGGGTCTTGTTGGATTCATGAGCAAGCCAAGATTATTCGCATTTTCAATCACTTTTGGAGTAATTTCGTCAGCAAATTCTACAGCCCACAAAAGTCCCATTCCTCTTACATCAGTAATGATATTAATGGAGTCCATCAGCTTTAGCAATCCAGCTTGCAAGTGATCACCCTTAACTTTAGCAGCAGAAGGAATATCGTTATCTATAATGTATTTACAAGAAGCATGCGCAGCAGCAGTAGTTAGTGCGTTACCCCCAAAGGTTGAACCGTGATCACCAGGTTCAAATGCACAGGCGCTATCCTTGGCTAAAAATGCCCCAATTGGCACTCCTCCGCCTAAACCTTTAGCTAGAGTCATAATGTCTGGTTCGATATTAAATTGTTGATATCCAAACAGCGATCCTAAACGGCCAAAACCAGTTTGAACCTCATCTAGAATGAGAAGTAAGTCATTTTTATCACACCACTCTCGGACATCTGAGAGGTAATTCTCAGATGGAACGTTAACTCCGCCTTCTCCCTGTAAAGGTTCAAGCATTACAGCAACTGTATTCTTGTTCGTAGCTTTTTTGATAGCTTCAATATCATTAAATTCTACATGGGTAAATCCAGTTGGAATAGGAGTAAAAAGCTCTTGGTAGTGAGGTTGTCCCGTAGCAGCTACGTTCATCATTGTCCTGCCGTGGAAAGAATTCAATGCTGTAATGATCTCATGGGCACCATCTTTGTTTTTCTTACCATATTTTTTAGCTAGCTTAATGGCACCCTCATTTGCCTCTGCACCACTGTTACAAATAAAAACTTTATCTAGGCAACTGTTTTCTACAAGTATTTCGGCTAATTTTAATTGAGGAATGGTATAGAATTGATTGGAAGTTTGCAAAAGCGTTTTTGCTTGATTTGCTATAGCTTCAGCCATTACTGGGTTAGCGTGACCAATATTGTTCACGGCCCAACCTGAAGTGAAATCTAAATACTCTTTACCATCTGTATCCCATACTCTAGTCCCCTCACCACGTTCGATAACCATGGGTTGGCGTCTCACTAGAAACATATAGTATTGGCTTTCTTTAGATTTCCAATCTGTTGACATTTTATTCTCCTGTAATTTGCTTCAGTTTTTCAATTGCTTTTTCTAGATCATTGATTTGCGTTTTAATTTCCTCGGTAAAAGATTTAATTTGGTCAAGTGTACTATCAATCGGATTTAATGTTGATTCGGTAGTTTTGATTGCAGTAGATTCTTTGGGATTTGCAGTCACTAGTCCTGTTAGAGATTCAATTGCTTCAGAAAGGGAATTTTCCATCACAACTTTTTCTCCACTAGCTAATATTACGCGTTTGAGTTCAGGGAATTTTACTCCTTCTGCTTGGATATAAACAGGTTCAGCATATAGGATACTGTCTCCTACTGGAATTACTAGTAAATTACCTCGAATACATGTGGATCCTTCTTGGCATCTGAGAGTGAACCATTCAGATATAGCCTGGTCATTATCAATTCGAGCTTCAACTTGTTCTGGCCCATCAATTTGACGATCTTTCGGGAAATTGTATGCGACTAATTTGCCGTAGTTTTCTCCATCACTTCTAGCAGCTAACCAACCAATGGAATTTTGCCTCTGGTTTGGAGTGAATGGAAGCAATAATACAAATTCTTCTTCTAATTCATTTGGTAATCTCATGATCGCGTAATAAGGTTCTACAGGTTGCATTCCCTGTTGTGCGAATTTTTCGTTTGGAATCGACCACAGGTCTTCATTGTTGTAAAAGTTTTGAGGATCGTCCATATGATATTTTAAGTACTGAGACGCTTGAATATAAAAGAAGTCCTGAGGGTATCTAGTATGGGTTACGAGTTCATCGGGCATCTCTTCTAATGGTAAAAACATTTCGGGGAATATTTTGTCAAATGTTTTAATAATTGGATCCGTATTGTCAGAAATATAGAAATACATACTTCCTTCGAAAGCATCTACAACTATTTTTGCGCTGTTCCTTATGTAATTTGTATGCCCTTCGTATGGCTGAGAGTATGGCATCCTGTCAGAGGTAGTATAGGCGTCTTGAACCCAATAAAAACGGTCACTTGTAGCAACAATGTATGGATCTTTATCCAGCTTTAGGAATGGAGCTACCGTTCCAATTCTTTCTTGAATAAGTCTTCTGTATTGGAGACGACTAGAGCTTGTAATTTCACCACTAATCAATAGGTTGATGTCTCCAAATTGCCAAGCATATAAAGCTTTCCGGAGAATTGAATTTAACTTTACTCCCCCAGATCCGAAATAATTAATCCTAACTATATCGTCTGACTTGGTTTGGTAATCTAATTCTGCGGTTTTAGAATTGACAACAACGTAATTTGAAGTATTTTCTCCATAGTATATTCGAGGATTTTCTACAGAGAATTCGATTTGTCCATTTTCAGGATCTAATCCAACGGCAATTTTGCCGTCAGGGGGTATGTCACGCGCAAAAAATTCAGGCCTGCCTTCTTTAGTAAATTCAGTGGCTGGACTAATAGCTGCGCCGATGCCATGTGTGTAGATTAGTTTTGTGTTAAGCCATGTTTGAGTTTCTTCTGATAATTTTTCCGGAGCTACTTCTCTAGCTGCCAGCATGACCTGTCTATATGAATTATTTAAAGTGTATCTATCTACATCAGCATCTTTGAAATCATAATATGTGCGAATTAGTTGAATTTGTTTATATACGTCGGTTAATGGGCGATAATCCCAAAGACGGATATTGTTAATGGTTTCTAAGTTGTTTTGTATGATCTGCGAATTAACCCCACTTTCAGCGGGATAGAACTCATCATTTATACGATCTAATGCGAATCCTATTTTTGTATGATCAATGTTGTAACCAATATATTCAGCTTCTTTGTTAAATTCATTAGGGGTTACAGTGAATTGTTGCATTATTCGTGGCCAAATGATTGAAAGAATCACCAAAAATACGACCCACAAAGCAATACTAGCGAATACTAATCGTAAAGAATCTTGTTTTAACACGATGTTGATAAAGGCTATAATTGCACAGGAAGATGCAATTATAGTAAGAATTAATAGAGCCGGTTTACGGGCGTGAATATCTATATATGAAGCTCCGAAAATCACACCATCGGCAGATAAAAGTAGCTCCCATCTACCAAAATAGTGACCTACGGCTATTAACATAAATAATATTCCCACAAGAATCGAAATCTGAATCCTAAGGGATGCAGAGGTTTTGAATGTTTGAGCACGAAGGACATAAGATAGATAGAAAATCCCGAAAGAAATTATCAATATCACGATTGTGGCTCCAAACAACCAACTTTGAATTAGTGAAAAAACTGGAAGCTGAAAAACGTAAAACCCAATATCTAGTCCAAATATAGGGTCTGAGATATTGAAGTTAGTAGAGTGAAATATTTTAAGGAATTGAATCCAATTTGATGATAATACACTACCAAAAATCACACCAAATACCGCTGTTATTAAAAATGATCCCCATAAAATTAAACGGTTAACTAATGAAGACATTTGAGGATTCGTTGATAAATTTTGAGATTCTTTTTGTGCTCTTTTGTTAGCTATGATTACACTAATAGAAGCAAGTAATGTAAAAGTGATGAATCCGACCAAAAACAGTATTATTTTGCTGAAAAGTATTTTTGAATAAGTTTGCTCGAATCCAATATTTTGGAACCAAATCCAATCGGTGAAAATATTTCTTCCCAAAGAAGCTAAGAATAACACACCTAGAACACATATCAGTGCTATCAACCATTTAGGAATGCTTAAGCTTAATGCGTTGTCTCTTTGAGCATTGATCCAGTTGTTTGAGCCATTTTGATCATCAGATTGATAGAACATTTTGTAGTAGTCCTGTTAATTTATTCTTGTACCATTTGATTTTCCGTCAATTATGTCTTGGAGAGTATGTGGTTTGCGTCCGTCAGCAATAAATGATTTTCCGCCACCTTTGATTGATGTAATGCATGCTTCAATCTTAGGGACCATTCCGCCTGCTACAACACTTGAATGCATAATTTGCTCAGCTTGCCTTAGAGTTAAACGAGGTATTAATCTACGAGTTGAATCAAGTACGCCCGCTACATCGGTTAAAAAAATCATATGATCTGCATGAAGAGCAGCAGAAATTTCGCCTGCGGCAGTGTCGGCATTCACATTTAGTAACTGATGTTTATTCTTGGTTGCATCATTGATGTCTTTGGACTGAATTGCTACGGGAGCAATTACGGGAATTGATCCAGAAGATAAAATTGTCATGATTGGATTTGTGTCGACAGATTTAATAGCTCCCACGAATCCTAATTCTGGTCTGGTGATTTCAGCTTTTAATAAACCCGAATCAGCTCCGCAAATACCTATTGCATTACCTCCAGACGCAGCAATTTCAGCAACTAAATTCTTGTTAATCAGTCCAGTTAAAACTGCTACAACAATTTCAAGACTAGCCTCATCTGTTACTCTTAACCCATCAACGAATTTTGGACGAATATTTTGTTTAGCCATCCAAGACGTGATTGTTTGTCCGCCTCCATGAACAATTACACATTTATATCCATTTTGGTGTAATGAAATTACGTCCCTAATTGATGTGTCATGATCACCGAGAGTGCTTCCTCCAATTTTTACAACAACAATTTTTTCAGAGCTATTATATTCTGATTGGAGATTTTCAGACAAATTCTGATTGTGTTTAGTAGTGGGATTCGAACTTTCAAACATTTGAAGCACCCAAAATTATGTACTATAGGCAGAATTAAAAATTACGTAATCTTCAGTTAGGTCGCAACCCCACGCTGTTGCATAGGAGGTACCTAAGTTGAGGCTAATCCTTATAGAAACATCTGGAACATCCATTGCATTTATAACGGCTTCTATTGAATATGGAATGGCCTTACCACCATGGACTACATGGATTTCATTGATAAAAATATCAAGTTTAGATTCTTCAATTTTTGCTTCGCTATTCCCAACTGCCATCATTACTCTACCCCAGTTTGGATCATTACCATGTACCATTGCTTTCACAAGCATTGATCCAGAAACTGAACGTGCTGCCAGTTGTGCGTCTTTTAATGAGGATGCAGTATCTACGGTTACCTCTATTAGTCTTTGTGCACCTTCCCCATCTCTTACCATCTTTTTTGCCAGTTCTATACATACGTAATTCAAGGCTTCTTGGAAATTGGCAGAATCTGGAGAGTCTTTAGTGATTGTTGTGGATTCGGATGCTCCATTTGCGAAGACAAGCATTGTATCGTTAGTACTTTGATCACCATCTATACTAATCATATTAAAAGATAAATCAGCAGCAGTTTTAGTGGCATGTTGTAGAAAATTTTGGTCTACATCAGCATCGGTGGTTATGAATGCTAGCATTGTTGCCATATTTGGGTGAATCATTCCTACGCCTTTTGCACAACCTCCAATCACTACTTTAGAGTTTCCTATATCCAGGGATACGGCGAGATGTTTTGCTTGGGAATCTGTGGTCATGATTGATTTGGCAAATTCGATTCCACCATCATTATGAGGAGCGATGTTGCCAATGTTTTGACGAATAAGGGCCATGGGTAATTCAACGCCAATCATTC
>CAZWTJ010000040.1:0-14578 GCA_964637555.1 uncultured Dehalococcoidia bacterium
TACTTCTTCCAAGATGCATCCAATAAACAAATAACCCCATACCCAACAAGCCATAAACTATAGAAGGAACTCCGGCTAAATTAGCAACATTAATTTCTATGAAACGTGTCAAGAAATTTCTAGGGGCATATTCTTCCAAATAAATTGCTGCTCCAACTCCAACAGGAACAGTCAAAACAGAAGTCATACCCATTAACCAAACAGTTCCCATTAATGCTGAGTACAAACCTGCTTCTTCTGGATGTCTTGAAGGATAATCAGTTATGAAATGCCAACTTAACCAAGGCAATCCAGTTGAAAGAACTTCGATTACCAAAACTGCCAAACCTAAAATACCTATCAAAACCGAGATTAAACATACCACATATAAGGCTGGTCCTGAGAAGGACCTCATTTGTCTCTTAGGAGAAAATCTCATGCGATCAATGCTCATCAATAGGCCTCTCTAAAACGTCTAACAACCCAAAAACCCAAGAGGTTCATAATCAAAGTCATCGCAAAAAGCACTAATCCAACAGCAAAAATTGTATTATATTCTAAAGATCCTACCGCGGCTTCACCTAAACTTAATTGCACAATATATGCAGTCATTGTTTGGACACTTTCCAATGGATTCAAAGTCAGCCTTGGAGTTGCACCCGCCGCAATAGTTACAAGCATTGTCTCACCAATTGCTCTCGATATGGCTAAAATAAAGGCGGAAATAATGCCTGACAGTGCTGCAGGGACTACAACTTTTAAACTAACCTCAAACCGTGTAGCTCCTAATGCATATGCGGCTTCCCTTAGACTTCTTGGGACTGACAACATTGCATCTTCACTCAGCGAAGAAACCATTGGAATTATCATCAAACCCATTACCAAACCAGCACTCAATGCATTAAACACAAGCAAATCAGGGAAAATTACTTGTAACTGTGGCGTAACAAATGTGAGAGCAAAGTAGCCATAAACAACAGTAGGAATCCCTGCGAGAATTTCTAAAATCGGCTTAATAATCCTACGAATTTTATCGGGTGCATATTCTGAAAGAAAAATTGCAGTAAACAATCCGACCGGCAATGCAACAGCTGCAGCGATAACTGTTACTAGAAGAGTGCCCGAAACTAGCGGGAGTACTCCATAAGCTCTTGGCTTAAGTATAGGAGTCCATCTAGTCCCTGTAAGAAATTCCCATACAGAAATCTCATTAAAAAAGCTTAAAGCCTGAAAAATCAATGTGAATAAAATAGCAACAGTAGTAAAAATGGATATAATCGCACAAAGAAAAAATATTATGCGAATCACTTGTCCTTCTAATTTGACTCGTTTTTTTTGATTCCTATTAACTAGTTGAGACATAATCAGTCATTTTAACCTTGATTAATATACCCATAAATCATTATTCACAGATAAGCAATTGTAACAAGTGTTGTTTTCATAATTGCACGAAAAAGTAAATAGCGAACATAACTTCTATCTAATCCAACAATATTTTTTCTATTTTCTTCAATCTAAAAATTTACTTTATGATTTTATTTTTGTTCTGTTGATAAATGTCATCATCTGATGCTACGTATCCAACTTCATTTGTAAGCTCAGGTCCATGTTCCATATAGAAATCTACGAAGGCCTTCACCTGAGGATTCTGCAACTTCGCCTTGTTTACATAAATAAATAATGGACGAGAAAGAGGAGAATATTCACCACTAGGAATTGTGGAAGGACTCGGAAGTACACATCCACTACCACTATCTACCGCAACGAGCTTTAACTTGTCTTTATTCTCAATGTAGTAAGCATATCCAAAATAACCCATCGCACCTTTGTCACCGGATATGCCTTGAACTAACACATTATCATCAGCACTAGCAGTGTAATCTGCTCTAGATAATTGTGCCTCACCCATCAACTCTTCTGTGAAATAATCAAAAGTTCCAGAGTCAGTATCAGGACCATACAATCGTAGCCTCTGATCTGGAAATCCCTCTCTTACTTGACTCCAATTGTCAATTTCTGATCCAGGTTCCCAAATTTGTTTTAGCTCATCCGTGGTTAAGCAATCCACAAAATCATTATCATTATTAACCATTACTGACAAACCATCTGTGCCAAGTCTTAATTCAACGTAATGAATTCCATTCTCTTCAGCATTTTTTGCTTCTTTATCTTTCATGGGTCTAGATGCGTTAGAAATATCTGTTTCCCCAAGTGTGAATCTCTTAAAACCACCCCCAGTTCCAGATACTCCTACATTTACCCTCACATTTGGATAAAGCTTATTGAATTCCTCAGCAACAGCTTCAGATACTGGATATACAGTTGAAGAACCATCAACTTCTACGCTTCCAGTCAAATTATCGTCATCTTCAGTATTGGAGTCAGAATCGTCACTTGAGCATCCTGTCACGACAAGTAGCGACATCGCAAGGATATTTAGCAAAACACCCAAAGCCATATTGCTTTTGTTAATTTCAGGCATTAATTTACCTCCATTTTTTTATGTCCTCACATTGTCAGAAACATAGTAAGGGGGCCAAATTAACAGAATATTAACAACAAATTAATATTGAAATTTGCTTTAACAATAAAGGTCAGGAAAGAAAATAATTATGCAGTTGGTAAAATAATCATAAAGGAACTTCCTTCACCTTGCACACTTGAAACGTTCACTTCACCATCATGGGCATTAATTATATGTTTCACTATAGCTAATCCTAGACCAGTCCCAAAATCACTTCTTGATTTATCAACCTTATAAAATCTTTCAAAAATATGTGGCAAATGTTCATCAGAAATACCAATACCATTATCGATTACGGAAATTTGAACTTTATTTGATCTATTTAACGCTTTAATTTCTACCAAACCATCCGATTGAGTAAATCTACACGCATTTTCGATCAAGTTTACAAAAACCTGAAAAATCTTTTCTCCATTTGCATTCACTAGAATTTCCTCACTAATATCTGATTTTAATTCTGGCAAACTAGAGTCACTTTTATTTTTCACAAAGGAAATGGCATCCTCTACTATCGGTGACAAATGTAGAGGTGTTTTAATCATAAATTGTTGGCCTCCCTCTATCCTTGCCAAATCAAGCAATTCATCCACCATGTGCGTCATCCTAGAAATATCCCGGTCAATTCGTGTTAAAAAATCGTTCGCAATATCGGGTTCATTTATTGCTCCTTCTCTTAAGGTTTCAACCATTACTTGTATTGAAGTAATTGGACTTCTCAATTCATGTGAAACATTGCTAACAAATTCTCTTCTACTAGTCTCGGTTTGTCTTATCTGTGTCAAATCATGAACAGTCAACAAAACACCAACCGGATCTGACTGACCAATAGGAGTCGCAATCACACTCAATGATTTTCGTGGATCAGGAATTTCGATTTCACTTTGCAAAATAGTTCGTGATAATTTACTTCGGTCAGCAAGTTGATTAATTTCATAATCTCTTACCACTTCTGCTAAACGCATTTTCTCTAGATCAGAGACTGACAAATTTAGGACCGCTTTAGCAGCTTGATTTATCAATGTAACTTCATCATTTTCATTAACTACAATTACACCGTCCGCCATAGTATCCAAAATTGCAGACAGTGTATTACGCTCACTAGACAATTCTTCAAATACATTTGAAAAAGTCTCTGCCATTCGATTAAAAGATTCTGCCAAATCTTTGATCTCTAATTTTTTTGGGATCGGAACACGTTGATCAAATTTCCTGGATGAGATTCGATCAACAGAATTAGTAAGAGTTTTTATCGATTTGGACATTGACCTGAAAAAAATAATATAAATACAAAAATATATCCCAGAAGCAAATATTATTAAAATACAAATCCTAACCGATGTTACTGTCAAAAAATTGGCATAGGAATTTAATAACAAAATAGTCAAAGCAACAATAAATAAAGTAGTCAGAATCCCCAAGACCAAAAGACTATTAAATTTAATTAATTCCGCAAACCGTATTTTTTTTCGCACTTTCAATTTTCTGACTCATTTAATCATCAGTCATAAATCTATACCCTACGCCACGAATTGTTTGAAGCATCCGTGGATTAGACGCATCAGATTCAATCTTTTGCCTAACCCACCTGACATGGACATCCACAGTTCTTATGTCGCCAAAATAATTTTCACCCCATAATTGATCTAACAGTTGCATCCTCGTAAATGCCCGACCAGGATTGGAAGCTAAAAAGTATAACAATTCAAACTCTTTAGGTTTCAAATTAATTTCAACACCATTCAACTGCACAGAATGAGAAATTGAATTAATTTCCAAGACACCTATATTTATTATCCCTTGGGCAGTAAGCTTCGCAGGTCTTTGAGCACTCGCATACCTCCGAAGCACATTCTTTATCCTTACAAGGAGTTCTCGCATGCTAAATGGTTTAGTGATATAGTCATCCGCCCCAATTTCTAGTCCTATGACCCTGTCTATCTCCTCTGTTTTAGCTGTAAGGATGAAAATTGGTACATTTGTCTCTCGCCTTAAAATTCTGCATACTTCAAAACCATCTAGTCGTGGAATCATTACATCCAAAATAATCAAATCTGGGGAATTTTCACGCGCCAAACTGAGTGCGGTCTCACCATCTGATGCTGATAAAAATTCATACCCCTCTTTGGAAATATTATACCTAAGAGCTTCTAAAATATTCTCTTCATCTTCTACGACTAAAATTGTCTCCACTTAATCTCACCTTTAAATCAAAGAACATACTCAATTACCATATTATCTCTTACACATTAGTTTTGTATTTAACAAGAATTTTATTTTCCTATCCTTCAGAATTCAACCGATTATTACAAATTGCCAAAGCTAATCCAAGGTATCATTACTATTGATACCTGAGTGCGTCTATAGGATGCAGTTTTGAGGCTCTATAGGCAGGGAAAATTCCAAAAAATAACCCTATAGACCCTGATACTCCAATTGCAATCAATGCTATCGGAATATCAAAAGCTGTTCTCAATTCCTGGTCACCAATTGGTATCCCATCCAACAAGGTTGAAACTACATATCCAATCAATATCCCCAACAATCCTCCTGCAATAGTTAAAAATACTGCTTCCATAACGAATTGTAAAAGTATGTCCATTCTTTTTGCTCCTAAAGCTTTACGGATCCCTATTTCACGTGTTCGTTCAGTTACAGTCACCAACATTATGTTCATGATGCCTATGCCTCCAACCAAAAGAGATATAGCCGCAATGCTTACCAAGAAAAAAACTATTGCCCCAATTGCTACTTGTAATATATCTAAAATTTCTGCTTGGCTAGTCACGATAAAATCATCATCCCCTGTAATTCGGTGTCTCAATCTCAAAATTTTCGCAGTTTCAGCCATCGCAGAATCCACTTCCTCAGGAGAATTCGCCTTTACACTGATAAAATCAATTGAAATGCCTCCGCGAGATGTTACATCTTTCGATAGATATGAATGTAATGAAGTAATAGGTACAAAAGTCATATCATTTGCATCTGACCCAAAACCCGAACTGTCCTTACTTTCTAACACTCCAACAACTGTGAATCTAGACCTCCCAATTCTAATCCTCTTACCTAAAGGATCATTGTCTTCAAATAGACTCTCAGATACTCTAGAACCTAAAACAGCTACTTTATTAGTATTTGATACATGAATGTCTGTAATGAAAATACCCTTTTCAACTGACAAATTCCTTACCTCAGAATACACTCCAGTGACTCCAACTATGTCTGATTCTACAAATTGATCAGAATAAGCAACTTTACGGAAAGTATGTTTCTCAGGAGCTACAGTCATAATGGAAGGAGCATTCAATTTATCCAATAATGCATCTGAATCCGACAAGGTGAAATTAGGAACATAATTTTTGTCATCAGGAGGTGATGCCCATACCAAGACTAGATTAGTTCCCAAATCTTCAAGACCCGAAATAATTAGATTCTGAACTCCTCTACCAATTGACATTAGTACAATCACAGCACTAATTCCAATTACGATTCCTAATAATGCCAAACCAGCCCTAAGCTTATTAGAACCTATGGAAGATAGAGAAATGATGAAAATATTCAGAACTTTCACTTGATCACGCCATCCTCAATAATCGAGTCTTTTACAATTCTTCCATCAACCATATTTATTATACGCTGTGCACTCATTGCAATTTCAGTCTCATGCGTCACCAAAACTACTGTTAGGTCATCGAGTTGATTTAACTCCTTGATTAAAGCCATAATCTCATCCGTAGACTGAGTATCCAAATTCCCTGTAGGTTCATCTGCTAAAAGGATAGATGGATTGGTAACCAATGCTCTTGCAATCCCAACACGTTGTTGTTGTCCACCAGAAAGTTCTGTTGGGAGATGATTTGAACGGTCAGATAAACCCACTTTATCCAATGCCTCTTGAGCTTTAGATTTCCGAGAAAGTACCCCTCCATAAATTAGCGGGAGCTCAACATTTTCTTGGGCAGTAAGTTTAGGCAATAAATTATATGTCTGAAAAATAAATCCAATCAATCGATTTCTAGTGTGAGCGAGACCTGAATCTTTCATAGATCCAACTTCTATGCCATTTAAAAAGTATTTTCCGTCAGTTGGAACATCCAAACATCCAATTATGTTCATTAGCGTAGATTTGCCTGAACCCGACGGGCCGGTAACTGCAATGAATTCACCTTCCCTAACTTTCAGATCTACTCCAGCCAAAGCATTAACTTCTTGTGAACCCATTTGATAGACCTTAGTGACTGAAGAAAGTTCAATGACATTTGGTTTTTTAGAATTTGAAGAATTCATAGCCAATACTCAAACGGTTCAATTATCCTTACGACCTGGTCCTCTTCGAGAATTAGAACCTCTAGTATCATCCTCATCATCATCCCCAAAATCTAATTCAAATTTCTCTGTACTACTTTTCGAGCTTTTAATCACGATCGATTCTTTTTCGTTTAAACCTTCTAATACTGCAACCCAGAAATTATCATTAATACCCAATTTCACTGGTCTTTTAACAATTAAACCATCTTGTTTAACATTCACAAATTTTCCTTGATCATTTTCTTTAACTGCACTCATTGGGACCACAATTTGACCCACAGCTTTCTCAATCAAAACTTCTGAAACGCCTGAAAGGCCTTCTGTAAGAACGAGACCAGAAGGATTTTCAATACTTATTACCACTGGATATGTGACCACTCCTTGCTCCATTACTGACTTTATAGAAATATTTTCTACTTTCCCAGTAATTAAAATATCTTTTTTTGCATCAAGAGATAGTTCAACATCCATCCCATTGCCGACAAGTTCTACCTCTGCCTCTCCCACTGAACCCTCAAAGTTCAGTATGTTTAATTCGGCTACTTCAACAACAGCTAATCCCTGAGAGACTCTTTGTCCTTCTTTTACAAAATATTGCAAAACAACTCCATCAAAAGGAGATTTGATAAATGATTCTTCTATTTTCTTTTGAGCATCTAAAATCGATACTTCAAGCCGTTGAATTTCATTTTCTAGAAATTTTTGTTGGGAATAATCAGGCTGGTGAGCAATCTCCAATTTCAGCAATGCATCAGATAGTTCCGCATCCGCTAAATCGACTTTTAATTGTAGTGAAGAAATTTCAGTATCTGAGGGAACTGCAAAAACATTATCAAAGTTACGATTAGCTGTCTCTAATGCAGTTTCTTTTAAAACAACATCTTCCTTCTGAATCTCCACTTCAAGTTCTAACAAGGAATCATTCCAATTTTGGACATTTTGAACTGCCAATTGATGTTCTGATTTTGCAATGTTGAAATTTTTCTTAGCATCTCGAATTCTTAAACTCTCTGAATCCAAATAATCTTCAATGATCTCCTCTTTAAGATCAATTTGCTCCGAAGCAGTTCTTAAAATTTCTGAATGATTTTGGAGAGTCGTCTGCGCTTCTAAATTGGCTTGATCATGTAAAAGCCTTACATCTTCTAATTCGTCCCAAGCTAACTGTAGTTGATAATCCACACAAATTATATTTGGCAAAGGCAACGAGCCAGAAAGAAGAGTTGCGGATGAAATCGGATCACATGTTCCGACGATTTCTACTGGATACATTGCCAGCCATGTTAGAACAACATTGTCATCCCACAAGTTTTTTGACGGTTCTATGGGATTGTCCAAAAAAGCTTTTACTTCCTCTTGACGGCTCTGTTTATCGAAAAGATATTGTAAATCTACACTCCAGAATTTATAAATTTCATCAGGAGATTTATTTAAATATTCCTCATCATTCACTCCAAACCATTTTTTAAGAATCGCTAGATAATCAATTTCTTCTGATTCCAAATTAATCCGTGCAGTTGATAAAGATTCATCCACAGACAAAAAACTTAAGTTTTGATTTTTTTCAGCTATTTCTAATGAGTTTTCTAAAGAAGCCAAATCACTTAATAGTCCAAGATATTCAGGCGATCCTAACGGGTCATTTAAATCATTAAGAGTCGCTTCGAAATCATTCATACTATGACGGGCGTTAATTTCTACTTGGACTAATTCTGATAATCTATTTGGATAAGGAGACAATAAATCATCTAGTAAATTTTTCGAATTGATTAATTCTTTTTCAGCCAGGTGGATTTGTATCAGAGCATTAGCTCTTTCATCTTCATCATCTACGGCAGAAAACAAATTCTCTCGGGCAGTAATTAACTGATTTTCCTTTTCTAAAACTTCAGAATGCGCCCTAGCCAATCGATTACTTTGATTTGTAAGCAAGAAACTATTTAGCGATTGTGTAGCTAATTCCAAATCAATATTCCACTGAGAAATATGACTTTGGAGTCCCACCAAATCAGAATCACTCAGAGTTGCCAAAACTTCTCCGGCCTCAACAATGTAGGGATACGGATAATCAAAAGTTATCCGATCTATTTCACCATCAATTGGACTCGCCAAGGTCTTAACGTTCGCAAAGACTAAATTCCCGCTGACAGAAACATTCTTGGAAAGATCTTGCCTTGAAACTACATATATTTGCTCATCGTCATCAAGCAAAGATGTCTTTGTATTATCCTGAAATGCAAAAAAATACACCAAAAACAAGACAATCACAAGAATGGCAATCAGCACAAAAGAAAGGGTCAATCTTCTAGAAAAATAATTTAACAACACGCACAAAACCTAAGAATTCACCAAAATATTTAGCAGGAAAAATACCTTACCACTGAACAAACATAGGCATTACAACATGAACATAATTGGATTTTTCGACAGCCCTAACGACACCCGGACTAGATGACGAAGTTGTTTCAATAGCAACATCACAATCACCCAATGCTTGTAAGACTTCAACGAGATACCGTCCACTAAATGCAATATTTGAATCTTCTCCCTCAATACGTGCAGGAACTTCTGCCCTGAATACAGCACCTTCAGTTTCTCCAGAAACATGTACATTCCCATCGTTTTCAGAGTTTTTAATTCTCAATCTAACAATCCCACTACCACTTCTACCATATGCAAAAGCCGTCTGGACAGATTTTAGTAATTCTGAATTAGCAATAACCGCCCTAGTCTCAAATTTTTCGGGAATCAACTGGCTATAATTTGGAAAAGTACCTTCTTGTAACTGAGAAAACATTTCAACATCACCAATCCTGAACAAGGCTTTGTTTTCATTCGGAGTTACAGTAAATTGAACACTTCCTCCAGCATTACCTAAGAGATTCCTCACCTCTAACATCGACTTGGCAGGAATTGTAAATTCCAAAGTATCTACATCAATTGGAGATTCTAATTTACCCTCATAAACAGCAAGCCTGAATCCATCAGCAGCAGCAAAAGTAAAAGTATCGCCCTTAATTTCGACCTTGGTTGCAGTCAAAACAGGCCTGGAATCTTCAGTAGCCGCAGCGAAAGTAACATGGTCAATTGCTTGTCTTAGTTCACCTGCACTAATCTGCAAAGCCTCTCCTTCTTCGACACTCGGAATCGGAGGGAATTCATCTTCGGGAATCCCTTTAAGATCAGTTTCAAAAGAACCACATTTAATGTTTAATTGATCTCCCTCTAACGTCATGTCAACTTTTTCATCAGGAAGTGAGTTAACAAATGTCAACAACAAATCTGCGGGAACAGAAATTCCTCCATTAACTTCAATTTGAGTACCAATCGAAGTTGTGACACCAATCGACAAATTTGTGGCAGAAACTCGCAACATCGAATCATGAGTTTTTAAAAGGATATTCTGAGTAACCGGGAGATTGGTACGTGTAGATACAGCACGATTAGCTGCTGCAAGTGCTTTAGATAAATTACTCTGAAGACATGAGATTTGCATTTTAAAGTCCGCCTGATTTTCGCATTGTAAACGAAGTATATGACTTGATCAGTGACACCGTCAACAATTAAACACTAGAAAAAGGGTGAAATGGAGCCATTCAGCACAAATGTTTTGAAAATTTACCCAAAAAAGGTTGACAAATGTTCTAATTCAGATTTAAGTTAGTATATTATTAGAACATATGTTTAATTCCCTTTTTGGAGAAAATAATGAAAAATTCGCTATCCCTCAGGCAAAATTCCATACTGCAATTCATTAAAGAATTCCTTAATGAACACCCCTATCCCCCAACAATTCGAGACATCCGAAATGGATGTGATATCAGTTCAACTTCAGTAGTAGATTACAATTTGCAGATTTTAGAGCGAAAAGGATTCATTCAAAGACAACGAGAAGTATCTAGAGGAATTCAACTAATCGGCAAATCATCAACTACCCAAGATGTGTTAGAACTCCCAGTACTTGGATATATTGCAGCTGGAGAACCTCTACATGTACCAGAAACAATTTCTGAAAGCAGTGATCCGATCGAAACTGTCGAATTACCCGCTTTTGTATCGAACGGGAAAACCGATTTATTTGGTGTTCGTGTAAAAGGTGATTCCATGGTAGATGTTCATATTTTGGATGGAGACTTAGTTGTCCTAGAACGAACAAGGCATGCTGAATCAGGCCAAATGGTGGCAGCAGAAATTGCTTCAGAGAATTCTATAACTTTGAAAAGATTCTACCTTGACGGCAACATGGTGAGACTGCAGCCTGAAAATCCAGAACATGAACCTATCATTGTCCCCGCTCAAGATGTTGCAGTACGTGGCAAAGTAGTTGGGGTAATGCGATCAGTATAAATCATACTAATTGATCCTAATTCTCCAAATGACGTCAACGGCTTGACCGTTATTGATTGCTGTTAAATAATGTCATAGTGCTTGCATTTAAATAATGCATCTCCAAAGCAAATATTGCCGAAGTGGCGGAACGGCAGACGCGGTGGTCTCAAAAACCATTGGGGTTAAACCCGTGTGAGTTCGAATCTCACCTTCGGCACCAATCCATAAACACTTACTCACTTTGAAAGGAATCGTTATGGATATTGAAGCCCTTCAAACTCAATTACGGGACTTCGCATTTAAAAGAAACTGGCAAAAGTACCATTCCCCCAAAAATCTCTCAATGGCGCTATCAGTTGAAGCCTCGGAGTTAGTAGAGATATTTCAATGGCTAACAATTGAAGAATCAGAAAATAAAAACGATATTTCGTTTCGGAAAAAAGAGGTTCAGAACGAGTTGGCAGACATCCTATCATACCTACTAAGGTTAGCCGATGTTTTGGAAATTGACCTAGAAACCTCCATTCAACAAAAGATTGCAGAAAATGCAATTAAATATCCAGCCGATGGAGAAAAAACACCTATTTCAAAGAGGAATTCGGAAAAGTCTTCTGACTTAGATTTGACAACGTTATCAAGAGCAGAGCAAGAAAATTATATTAAAAAGAATTTTTCATAAAAGACTGTGAAATGCCCGGCTATACCTATTTTAATTAATTTTCAGATTCTATAAATCTTAAAGACAAAGAATTAACGCAATGCCTTGCATTAGTTTCAGTGAAATTTTCTCCAATGAAAACGTGTCCTAAATGACCATCACAATTAGCGCATAAGATTTCTATCCTATATCCATCAGGATCAGGAGATCGTATCACTGCACCTGGAATTTCTTTGTCAAACGCAGGCCAGCCACAGTGAGCATCAAATTTGTCATCAGAGCGATACAACTCTACATCACACCTACGACAAACATACTTCCCTTTAACATAAAAATTATCATATTCTCCCGAAAATGGAGGCTCAGTACCTTTATGTTCAATCACGTATTCTTCTTTGGGAGTGAGTCTGTTAAATTTGGATGTATCCATGGAAATTTCCTCCTTCAGAATAATTATTTTAAAACAAAAAATGCGGGATTCTTAATCAAAATTTTTAGTAGCCCATGATTTCAGCAAATTATGCGCAATAGCTACAGGCCCAGGCAGATTTAAGGTTTCACTTTTCCCATCTAACGCCAACAATACTTCTTTCCTATCCACCCATTTAACATCTGTCATCTCTTCACTATCCATATTAATTTCGGTCGTGTCAGCTTCAGCGTGGCACCCAATCATCAATGTTGATGGGAATGGCCAAGGTTGAGAAGAATAATAACGAACATTTTTGACCTTTATACCAGCTTCCTCCATTATTTCTCTACTGACAGCCTCTTCGATAGTTTCTCCTTGATCCATAAACCCTGCGAGTGCGGAATATCGATTAGTAGACGCCAACCTACCCTTAGATTGACCCACCAAACAATTCTCCCCATCAGAAATGACCATTATTATTACAGGGTCGACACGGGGAAAATGTTCTATAAAACAAGCAGAACATTCTCGTTTCTGACCACCCCTTTTAACAATTGTCCTTTGCCCGCAAACTGAACAAAATCCATTCCTTCTATGCCAATTCAACTGGGCAAGAGACTGAGCCAAAATTCCTGAATCTGTCGAACAAAGTTCTAGTGCAACATCTCGTGCATCAAGCAACACAGATCCATCAAATTTTTCAAACGGAAAAGACTTTTCAGATACTTCAGGCATATCAATCACAAAATGTGTGACATCATTCGACATCCCTAACAAAACTGAATGATACTCAAGATCCAACTCTTGAATGTCATCAATACCAAACCATAACAGTTCAATCTCTCCAACATCCCTGACTATTACCTTGGATCCTAGAATTAATAAAAATTTACTACTTGGATCCTCCGAACGAATTTTTATCCAATTCTCATCCCTTCTTTCTATTTCGCATCTATCTAAAGGATTCCCTGAAAAAATATTCTCGATTGGCAACAAATTCTCCTATCAAATATTTTCGATATGAAATAGATTTTATCTTCGTTAATAGAAATCAGCGGATGATTCATCAACACTGCGAATCTTAATACAAAGACATGGCAGGCGTCTACAAGTGTTCCTTATCACACACATCAAGAGTTAACTGAAAGTATTTACAAGGACAGCATCCTACGAACCTTTTACTTCAGATCGAATAATAGGAATGATTTCATTAGCGATTATTTCCAGGTGTTTCTGCTTTTCTTTGGATTCGCAAACAGGATTAAAAATCAAATATCGAGCACCAGATTTATAATATCTTAAGATCGACTCTGCGCACTCATCAGGAGTTCCCGCTGCAACATATTTTTCAGCAACCCTTGTGAAATCCCCACTATCAGTAAATTGATTACTCATCTGTTCTGCAGCACTTTTTATTGCGCTAGGCTTATCCTCTTGAATGCTTATAAAGATTGATGCTCCCCACTGGAAATTTCGCATATCTTTTCCAAATCCTTCAGCAAACCCTAATATCTTATTTCGGCTATGTGTGTATCGTTCGGGATTAAAAAAATATGGGAACCAACCATCTCCAAAACGCGCCGCCCGTTTCATTGCAGCCTCTTGTCTACCTCCAACCCAAATTGGAGGATGTGGTGTTTGTACTGTCCTTGGTAATAAAGTAACGTGATCTAACTGAAAATGTTTACCCAAATACTTCACATCTTTTTCAGTCCACAAAAGTCTTAGTAGTTCTAAAACCTCGTTAGTCCTACTTCCTCGCTCTTTTATGTTTACTTCATTTGCCTCAAACTCAGCAGGATACTCTCCTCCTATTCCTACACCTAAAGTAAGTCTACCTCCTGAAGCAATATCAATAGTCCCTGCTAATTTTGCTAAAAGTGTCGGATGATAAAATGGAGTTAAAATAACTGATGTCAATAGCTTTAGAGACTCCGTAGCACCTGCAGCTACAGCCAAAAGTGGTAGAGCCAGGGGAGTCGGGGTAGGAGGGTCGCCTTTCATGAAATGTTCTTCTACAGCCAGATAATCATATCCGAGAGATTCTATTTCACACGCTTGGGTAGTTATATCACCCCAAACATCAGGCAATGTGATTCCAAAATGTACAGTCATTTAACTATCAACATTTAATGTTCCATTAGCTTTTGCTACCGACAATAGATGCCAACAGGATACTATATCCACCACAATCTTTCCCTATTTACCGCCTTCAATTGATAACTTTCCTATTTGCGCCTGTGTCATGGGTTTCTTAGTATTTGAGATTTTTAACGGTGGTTTTGGGTGGTTGGGTTTCTTTCATAGTTGTTGTCCTTAGTGATAATATCAAGTAATCAAATTATCTTTTCACCAATTTATATGCAGGAGA
>CAZWTJ010000041.1:0-3063 GCA_964637555.1 uncultured Dehalococcoidia bacterium
GCGGATGATGCAATGAGACGAATTTCGGGCCGGGGTTGGTCTTCGGGATTGACCAGAGGTGAAAGAGTATCTGATGCTTTGGTTGCATTTCATATTACGGCACTTTCAACTGTCACATATGATGGCCTTTCTGAGACTCCATTCTGGCTTGAGGTCCAAAATTCATTATGGCAAATAATTGACATTATCCCTGGTAATACAGCAGTTTTGATAGAATCATTTGGAACATTGCTTGTGCCGGTAATTTTTGCATTTTTGTATATTCAAATTTGTCGATTAATTTCAAGATTTTCTTCCGATGAGATGAATTATTCTGATACTGTAAGAAGCTTCGTTTTTTCATTGGTGCCTATTGCACTTGCTTACAATTTTGCACATTATCTTTCATATTTGTTAATCTCTGGACAAAGTATTATTCCTTTGATTTCTGACCCATTATTTTTTGACTGGGATATTTTTGGGACTGTCGGATACACAAAGGATATTTCTATAGTAGATGCTAAGTTTGCATGGGTAGTTTCAGTAATTGCAATTGTCCTAGGTCACGTGATTTCAGTATGGGTTGCTCACAAGATTTCATTAAGACGTACTTCAAATCACAAAGTTGCGATTCGTAGTCAATATCCTATGTTGCTACTAATGGTCTTTTACACTGCTGTTAGCTTGTGGATTATTGCGCAGCCGATAGTAGAATAGTTCATCGGACATTAATTATTCAAAAAAAGGAGGCTAGGATGTCTAACAAAATCATGCAGAAGATGAGAGTCGGAGAAAAAGCATATGGGATAGGAATGAGTTATTATGCTGACGAGATAATAGAACTTGCAGGCGTGATGGGTCTGGATTTCGTAAATTTTGATGGTCAGCATGCTCCTACAAATCCAGAAACTATTGATAGGTTTTGCCGTTTAAGTGACGGATGGGGTGTTACCCCTATAATGCGGGTGCCTGATCAAATTCCAAGCAATATATTAAATTATATTGATAGAGGGATTAAGGCTATCACTGTTCCTTTTGTGAATACCAAAGAGGAGCTCGAAGCTGTAGTGGATTGCTGTTATTTCATGCCTAGGGGGCATAGGAGTTTTACTAGTAATAGGGTTTCAAGATTTGGATTCGTTAAGGATCTTAAAAAGATGATGGAAGACACTAACAATGATCTTCTTCTAATGCCTCAAATAGAAGATATCAGAGCTTATGAAAACTTAGATGAAATGTTGACAGTTGATGGGGTAGAAATTTTTGCGGGAGGCCCAAATGATTTGGCTCAGTCCATGGGATTTCCTGGTGAACCAAATCACCCAGATTGTATCAAGGTAACAGATGAAGGAACGGAAAAGATTCATGCTGCAGGCAAATTCCGCAATGAAGATGTGATGATTTCTGTAGAAGTTACACATGCTTTGCGAGACGCAATTCAAAAAATGCTTAACAGCTAAGTTTTTGAAATAGCCCAGACAATTCGTCTCTTAAGATAAATTGAATCCTTGATAGTCATTGGATGAAACCTCATTACATTTTTCAATGTATTGAGGAATACCCCCCGCATATGGCATGAATACTCGAGTTTTGCCGGGGATATTAGCACCAAGATACCAAGAATTACATGCAAACCTCATAGGAGAGTCATTTGCGATTTCTGCGACATGTGTTGTCCATTCTTTTTCGGATGATTCAGTTGCTTCGATTTCGCACAATTTCTGCTCATTCATGAAACTAATGCAATCAGTAATCCATTCGACGTGCTGTTCGATGGATGTAATCATATTAGAAAGAACTGAAGGACTGCCTGGTCCTGTGATTGTAAATAAGTTTGGGAAATTGTTCATGGATAGTCCTAGGAATGTTACAGGCCCATTTTCCCATTTGTTTTTCAAAGTTGATCCTGATTTCCCTTCAATGTTAATTGATAATATAGCTCCAGTCATTGCATCAAAACCTGTAGCGAAAATTATAGTATCGAATTGGTGTGATTTGTCAGTAGTTTGTAATCCTTCTTTAGTTATTTTAAGAATGGGATTTGAATTCACATCTATCAGTGAAACGTTGTTTCTGTTGTAGGTTTCAAAATAATTTGTATCTAGGCATGTACGTTTGCATCCAATTGCATCTTTAGGAGATAGAAGTTCTGCCGTTTCAGGGTTTTTCACGATACTTTGAATTTTCCCTCTGACAAAATTTGCAAGTTCATTATTGGCTTTTTCATTTAATCGAATATCGTTGTAAAGAGATAACAAGTTGAAATTGTTTCCCTCTTCATTATTCCAGTTTTTTTCAAATGATTGCTTTCGTTCGTAATCTGTAACATCAAATGCGCCTATTTCGCCTGGTTTTGCAGAAGCTATTCCACTCTGACTGGATCGGGCTTTCTTTCTTATTGAGGGATAGTTTTCCTTAATTTTTTTAACCTCATCATTTCCCAAGGGTCTATTATGAGCAGGAATTGAATAATTTGCGCTCCTTTGAAAAACGGTAAGACTTTTTGCTTCCTTAGCAATTATTGGGATTGACTGAACCGCGGAGGATCCAGTACCGATAATTCCTACATTTTTCCCCTTAAAACTTATTGGTGTTTTTGGCCATTTTCCAGTGATATACGTGTCGCCATTAAATGATGATATTCCAGGGAATTTGGGTTCAATTACTGAAGAAAGAGTCCCAGTTGCGAGGATAAAGAATTTTGCTGAATAAACAAAGTTAGAACTTGTTTTAATTAACCATTTTTTAGTTTCATCATTGTATCGTGCTGAGGTAACTCGGGTGTTAAAAACTATATTTGAGCGTAGGTCGAATTTTTGTGAAACATAATTTGCGTATTGTAAAATCTCTGGCTGTGCTGAAAATCTATTAGACCATTTCCATTCTTGCTGTAGTTCCTCGGAAAATGAATAAGAATATTCCATGCTTTCAACATCACATTGTGCACCAGGATATCTGTTCCAATACCAAGTTCCACCAACGTCTGAAGCTTCCTCTATTGAAAGAACATTCATATTCATTGACTTTAACTTGTGGAGCATATAAAGCCCAGAAAATCCAGATCCGACAATTAATGCGTCTAAA
>CAZWTJ010000041.1:3163-13731 GCA_964637555.1 uncultured Dehalococcoidia bacterium
TTATCACTAGCCAAAAAAAGTACTACGTTTGCGATGTCTACAGGCAATCCTATTCGACCTAATGGATGGGTTGAACCATATCTTGCTACCACTGCATCAGTGTCTTCAGGGTCATCAGATTCGGTCTGAGCCACTTCACGCACCATTTTGGTATCTATTGCACCAGGGCAGACGGCTAAAACACGGATGTTTTCATTTGCATAATCTAAAGACATTTGTCTAGTGAGTGATAATATCGCTCCTTTTGAAGCAGCGTATGGAGGGACTAAAGGCTGAGATTGAATACCTTGAACGCTGGCAGTGTTGATTATTACTCCGCCTCCACGTTTTCTGATTTCAGGTATTGCATATTTAGACATCAAAAAATAGCTCTTTAAGTTTATATCAAGTATTAGATCCCACATATCTTCGGGGGTGTCTTCAACATTCAAGTATGAATGAGGTGGTTGAATTCCTACATTGTTGAAAAGGATATCTACCCCTCCAAATGATTTTACGGTTTCATCGATTACATGTTTGCATTGATCTGCTTTTGATACGTCTGCCTCAACAAATATTCCGGATGCACCTAAATCCTTGATTTCCGAAATTACATTTAATCCTGCAGCCTTGTCAATGTCTGCAATACATACCTTTGCACCTTCACGAGCAAATTCTAATGCAGTTCCCTTTCCAATTCCGTATGCCCCACCTGTGATGCTTACGATCTTATTATCAAATTGCCCCATAATGATTTCCTTTCTTAGTAATGCTAAAGTTTTTTGTTGCCTAACTCGTGAATATTTTTTAAGATTTCTTCTTCTTGAACTGTTAGCTTTTCCCACATTTTTGTTAAGTCTTGTTCTTTGGTTTTAAGTAGTTCATATTCTTTTGAAGAATCGGATAAATTAATTTTGTCGTCAAATTTTAATGGATTTGAAAAAAACTTTTCTAAATCAGATATTTTTAGCGAAACTTCCGAAATTTTTTCATCGATTGATTTTATCGATGAGCTTACATTTTTTAAATCACTATTTAGTTTAGACAGGTTAAGTTTTGTTTTTTTTGTAGTAGATTCAGATTTTGGTTTGTCTTTTGATTTGTTGTCTTCGGCATGTGTGAATGGAGAAATCGTATTGGTTTCAAAAGTATAATCTTCAAAGTTGCCGTCCCAAATTTTTGGTTTGCCGTCAGTTACATCGATAATTTTATCGGCTACTTGGTTAATTAAAGTACGGTCGTGAGTTATGAAACAAATTGTTCCATGATAATCACTTAGTGCATCTGCAAGGATTTCTCTTGATGTTATATCGAGATGATTTGTAGGTTCATCCATGAAAATCAGGTTACTTTGCTGTAGCAGTAATTTTGCGATCGCTATTCTTGCTTTTTCACCTCCTGATATGACTGAAATTGATTTTTCTACATCATTCCCACTGAATAGGAAACCTCCCAAAATGCGGCGGAGATTTTGTTCGGGCTCTGTAGGAGCAACAGTACGGATTTCATCCAGAAGTGAATTATTTTGATTTAATTGGTCGAGTAGATGTTGGGAATAATAGGATGTTTTCACATTCGCTCCGAGTTTTCTTTCGCCTGAATCGAAATCTAAAACTCCAGCCATGATTTTTAGAAGTGTACTTTTTCCCGCGCCATTCGGCCCAACAAGTGCCACTTTTTGACCTCTAGAAATTTCCAGGTTCAAATTTTCGTAAACCTTATGTTTTCCATATGACTTATATAAGCTATTTAAAGCAATTGCCTTTACTCCACTACGCTTCGGCTCTGGAAAAGAGTAATGCACTCTGGTAGTAGCTCGTGGAAGTGCAATCCGTTCAATTTTTTGTAGTTGTTTTAAACGGCTTTGGACTTGAGTAGCTCTCCTTGCTTTTGATCTGAATCTTTGGACGAATTTCATTTGCCTTTGAATTTCCCGGTCTTGTCTTATGGCGGCAGCTTGTTTGATTTCTAGTGATCGGTCTCTGAATTCTAAATAAGAATCATAGTCCCCTTTAAATGAAATAATTTCATCGGATTCTATTGCTAAAACCATTGTGGAAACTTTGTTTAAAAAAGTCCTGTCATGAGAGGTAATTACGACGGATCCCTTGAAAGATAACAAATACTTTTCGAACCACAAATTTGAATATAGATCTAGGTGATTAGTAGGCTCGTCTAACAATAATACATCCGGGTTTCGTAGAAGCATTTTCCCTAAAGCTGCTCTCATCAACCAGCCACCACTGAATTCATTGAGCGGTCTGGAGAAATCAGTTGAGTTGAAACCTAACCCTGACAAGATTTCTTTAGCTTGATGTTCATCAAATATCTCTCCAGAAAGTTCGAGTTCAGTTTCTAAATTCCCAATTTCTTTAAGTAGAGCAAGTTGGGTTGTTTTTTCGTTCTCTTCAGAAAGTATTTGATACTTTGAAGAGATTTGATTTCTTAAGGAGGTTATCGATTCAGACTCCTGCAATGTTTGATCTATCAATGTTTGTGATGAAGGGATTATGGCATTTTGAGTCAAATATCCAACCGACAGATTCCGTTGTCGGACTACTGTTCCCGAGTCCGGGGATTTTTCGCCGCAAATGATATCAAGCAAAGTTGATTTGCCGGTACCATTAGATCCGACCAATCCGATTCTTTGACCTGAGATTATGTTTACACTCAAGTTTGAAAATAGATCGCGATCTCCATAAGATTTGCTGATTTCAGTGACAGTAATCATCTTCAGTATTCATTAAAAATTAGGATTCAAAAATAGGTGACATTCGAATTATATCTTTATTTGATAAAAATCACATTTGCCGAATATAGTCATTTGCCTCTAGCAATCTAAATAGTAGTATATGGATAGGGGGACAGACATTTAATGGTATTGGAGGGAAACTATGAGAGTAGGATTCGGACAATTTAGAGAGGCTAGTTCTGAATATCTTAAGTTCGCTGTGCAATATGGGGCAACTGATGTGTTGTTTAATAATCCGGCTTTGCCTACAGCGAAGGGTAGGTGGGAGTTGCACGACCTAGTTAAATTGCGACTATCTGTTGAACAACATGGGTTGGAATTAAGTGCGTTAGAAAATGTTCCTACTAATTTTTATGATCATATTATGTTAGGCGGCCCAAATAGGGATGAGCAAATTGAGAATATGATTTATACAATTCGAAATATTGCTCGTGCAGGGATTCCAATTTTTGGATATAACTGGATGCCTTCCCATGTTTGGAGAACTCCACCCTATCTGATCCGAGGTGGTGCGATTGCTACTGCATTTGACTTGGAATTTGCGAAAAAAATCCCATTTACTCATGATCGAGAATATTTCGAGGACGAGATGTGGAATCATTTGGAGGATTGGATCAAAATCATTACTCCAATTGCTGAAGAAGAAGGTATTCGTCTAGGAATTCATCCATGTGATCCCCCTGTCAAAAAATTGGGTGGTATACCGCAACTATTACGTAGTTTTGATTCCTACAAGCGTTTGATTGAGATATATCCATCTGATTCCAATGCAATCGAATTCTGCCAGGGAACTTTTTCGGAAATGGAAGGTGAAGATATTTATCAAATGATAAGGTATTTTGGAGAGCGGAAGAAAATTCTTTATGTACACTTTCGAAATGTTTCGGCTCAGGTTCCATCGTTTCATGAAGAGTTTGTTAATACTGGATATGTCGATATGTTTAAGGCTATGAAAATATATTCTGAGGTTGGGTTTGATGGATTTTTTATAGACGATCACGTCCCTGCTACATTTCAAGATACTGGATGGGGTCATCGCGGGAGAGCATTTGCAAATGGCTATATTCAAGGGTTAATTGAAGCAGTAAAAAAAGATCATTCTTAAAAGGGTGTATACTTTAGTCGTATTTAGGATTCTTTTGGGATTAAGATGAGAGAGAACTTTTTTTATTACAGACATGTTCTAGTGATTTTGTGCGTAACTTTATTATTAATGGGATTGCATTATTTCTCGCCAATTCATCTTACTTGGTTTGCACCGTTATTTTTTGAAAGGCTTTCATCTCGTAATCAATTCAATTGAAATATTGAGGGCTTCGAGGAAAGACACCAGATTTTTGGATGACTTCAACGGCAACTTGCCAATTGGAATTATGCGGTGCTTGGAAATGCACTAAGCATGCCAGTGAGGTTTCTTAATTCAATGACCCAAATTCAATGGGTTACTTTGTAGTCCGATTCTTTTTTCTTTGTCTCATTGTCGCGGAGAGTTCTTTTTTCCGTAGGCGGAAATTTTTTGGGGTCGCCTCAAGAAGTTCATCGGAAGACAAAAAATCTAATGCTTCCTCTAAACTCATTTTTACTGGAGGGCTTAGTCTTTGTGCAATATCGGCAGTTGAAGAACGCATGTTAGTCAATTTTTTTTCTTTACATACATTGATAGGGATGTCTTCATCTCGATTATGCATTCCAATTACCATACCTTCGTAGACTTCAGTACCTGGTTCAATAAATGTATCTCCTCTCCCTTGGGCATTAATGAGTCCATACATTACTGATGTACCTTTTTCTGATGCTACTAAGACACCCTTAGAAGCTTCATTAACTTCGCCTTTGAGAGGTTGGAATTTGTCAAATAAGCTATCTTTAGTTCCATTGCCTCTAGTTGCTCGTGAGAAGAAGGAGCCAAACCCGATTAGCCCTCTTGTGGGTATATCGTATTCTAACTTCACGTTTCCAGAACCATTGTGGGTCATATTCGTTAATTCTGCTAACCTTGAAGCCAAATTTTCATTTAATATGCCTATAAAATTTTCTGATGTGTTTATAATTAGTTTTTCATAAGGTTCGCATAAAATACCATCTATCTCTTTGAGTACTGGTTCTGGTCTGGAAACTTGGAATTCGAATTCCTCTCTTCTGAGCGATTCAACTAAAATGGCTAATTGCAATTCGCCTCTTCCAGAAACCAAAAATGAGTCTGGACTATTTGTCTTTTCTACTTTTAGACTTATATTTGTACGTAGTTCTTTCATTAATCTGTCATGCAGCATTCGGGATGTACATTGCTTGCCTTCCATGCCCATAAATGGTGAAGTGTTTACACCAAATGTCATTTTCACCGTCGGCTCTTCAATATTTATTCTTGGTAGGGCTTGTGGGAAATCAGGAGATGAGATTGTGTCCCCTATTGATACATTTTCTATCCCAGTGATTGCTACTATTTCTCCTGATTCTACTTCGGATACCTCTTTCTTAGAAAGTTCTTGGAAGACAAATAATTTTTCAATAGTATAATTTTGATTTTCTCCGTTGGTACGAAGCAGAGACACCTGTTGCTTTTCTGTGACTTTCCCGCTAAAAATGCGTCCGATTGCTATTTGTCCGAGGTAGTTATCAAAATCTAGGGCTGCGACCAACATTTGAAATGGCTTGTGATCTTCAACGTTGGGAGCAGGAATGTTTTCTATGATGCTATCTAACAGTGGTTCCATATTTTTTTTGGGAGAGTCGATAGAATCGATCGAATAGTTTTCTTTGGCTGAAGCAAAAAGTATAGGGAAATCTAAGTCTTCAGATTTAGTAACAAGTTCTAGAAACAAATCTTGAACCATTTCTATTACTTCATCTACACGAGATTCTTTACGGTCAATTTTATTAATGACTACAATGGGTTTGACATTTTGCTCCAGTGCTTGCTTCAAAACGTAGTATGTTTGAGGCATAGGTCCATCCACAGCATCAACCACAAGTAAACAACCATCTGCCATGTTCATAATTCGTTCGACTTCTCCGCTGAAATCGGCATGGCCTGGAGTGTCAATAATGTTGATTTTTGTTCCTTTGTAAAATACAGCTGTGTTTTTAGCTAGTATAGTAATTCCACGTTCCCTTTCTAATGGATTGCTATCCATTATTAGATCTCCAAGCTTTTGGTTTTTTTGTGAAGATAAGCCTTGTTTGATTAGGGAATCAACTAAAGTTGTCTTGCCATGGTCTACATGCGCAATGATTGCTAGATTTCTGATGTTTTTAATTGCCATTATTACTTTCTTAAAGACTGATTTGATATATAAGAGAATTGATTCTATAAATTAACGTTGAAAATTAATAGTTCTTATGAGTACTTTAATTATGAATTCATTTGAATTAACTTTTGGGATTGGGTTTTTTAGCAAATAAAAATCCAAGACTCCCAAATCCTGTGATTACAGCAAGTACTAAAAATGCAAGTTCATAATTCCCATATATGTCAAACATTTTCCCAGCAAACAAAGGCCCAATTGTCATGAGTAAGAACATTGGGACCATAGAAAATCCTAAAACTTTTCCATAGGCTTTCCTACCAAAATATTCTCCTCTTATTGAAGATCCAAGTGGGACTCGAGCACCAAATCCCAATCCATAAATTATGATAAATATAGGTATGAAGTAGAAAGAATCTCCAATTAAGGTTGCAATTGCAACTCCTACTGATTGTAAGCATCCGAAGATACACAAAGCTAAATTTTTCGGCATTTTGTCTCCAATATATCCCCCGAAGATTTGTGCGAGTCCTGAATACCCCATTGTTATACCCCAGATTAATGCGGCTGTTTGAAGGGAAAGCCCCTGGTCTTTTAATGCTAAGATCATGTGCATCATCATTGTGCTGATTAACATTGAAGAAGTTCCATGACATATGCTAATGATCCAAAATGATTTCATCTTAAGTACTTCAAAAATTTCAAATTCACGATTCTCATTTGCATTGATATCGTTATTAAGAATATCTGATTGATGGGCTTTGATACCGTCGGGAATTTCCCCATGTTCTTCAGGTGAATTCCTGATTAATTTAGCGATAGGTAGGGCGATAATTAAGAAGAATATTCCAAGACCCAATGCAGTCATTTCCCATCCGAAATGTGAAGGATTCACCAGCCATGCTAGAATGGGCACTAGCACAAAACTACCCATTGAAAAACCTAATCCTCCGATACCCATAGCCAAGGTTCTTTTTTTGTCGAACCAATTATTTATTACGGTCATCATTGGAAGCCATCCGCCCCCTGAAGCTCCTAGCATTACTACTCCATATGAGAAATAAAACATTAGCAAGGAGTTTGTTTGGCTCAGAAGAATAAATCCTATTCCGACTAGTGATATGCCTGCAAAAATAACTTTCTTTGCACCAATTTTGTCTACTAAAATCCCTACTACGGGGCCTGCTATACTTGCTTCAAGTTGCCCTAGGGAAAATGCTAGAGCCAATTGAGTGCGTGACCACCCGAAATGCTGTTCTAGAGAGTCTACCCATACACCCACAGCTGCAAAAGCTGGCGAAGAAGTTGAAGAAGTAATTATTAATGTTAGTACTACTATCCACCAACCATAAAAAATTTTTCTAGGAAAATTTAGGAGTGGGTTTTTACTGGATTGATTTGTTGAAGTCACAGGTTAATTTCTTTAAATATAATTGGATCAGGATTGATATTCTATAGCATTGAAATTTTTCAGTGCATGATTAGCCCACCATCTATATTTACCGTTTGACCAGTGATATTTCTTGATCCAGGTCCGGCTAGAAAAAGCACTAAAGCTGCGATGTCTGAAGCTTCATTTACTCGTCCAATTGGAATTTCATCGATTAGCGATTTTTGAAGATCCTGTTGGCTGATACCTGATTCTTCAGATCGTAGTCCTATAATATTTCTAAACATATCTGTTTGCACCATTCCTGGGCAAAGTGCATTTACGTTGATGCCATGTTTTGCTAGAACACTCGCTGCTATATGAGTCATGGCAATTACTGATCCCTTACTAGATGCGTATGCCGCATTTGAACTTCTTTGGTATCCCTTGCCAGCAATTGAAGCAGTATTTACTATTCTTCCCATTACTTTTTGATCGATCATTAATTTGGCAACTTTTTGCATGCAGAAAAATGCTCCCTTGGCATTAATTGCATTTATTTGATCCCAGTCGGACTCTTCAATATTGAAGAAATCTATATGTTTGGTAATTCCGGCATTGTTAAACAGAATATCTAACTGATCAAAATTCTGAGAAATAGTCGAGATCATTTGATCTATTTGATTGATATTACTTACGTCCAAAACTATTTTTAGTACTTCTCTGTTTAATGACTCAATTTCTGCTCCAACTTGGTCAAGCAATTCGGGATTTATATCGGCAAGAATGATGTTAGCTCCCTGTTCAGCGAACTTGATAGCAGTTTCTTTTCCTATTCCCCTGCCCGACCCGGTAATTAATGCTGTTTTACCGCTGAAATCCATTTTTGGAGCTCCTATTTTTGGTGATTTGTTTGGTTAGTGATTAAAAAACATTCTAGTAGATAGTATACGACTTTTAAGGCTGGTATTTCTTTAAAAAATCAAAATGGGGAATATTGTTTGGATTTTTGGTAATATTTGCCTGAATTTTATCTCCATATGTATACATTTAGTAATGAGGGATTTTAAGATCGATGATTGATTTGGTTATATGGTTTTTCATTGGACTTGTTAGTGGTGCTGTTCCTTGGTCAGTTTGGATTACAAGGAGATTTGTTGGGCGAGATGCACGAGAAATTGGTGACGGGAATCCTGGATCAGCAAATGCGTGGAAACTTGGAGGATGGCATATTGGTGTCTTAGCATTGCTACTGGACGTTTTAAAAAGTGTTTTACCAGTCCTATTATTTCTAAAAGTAACAGGATTGGGTAATTCGAATAGCATTCAATATGACTTAGGGGTTGGGATTGTAGCTATTTCTCCAATAATTGGGCATGCGTGGACGCCTTTTCTTAAATTTCATGGTGGTAAAGCTCTTGCTACAACAATGGGAACTTGGATAGCTGTATCGTCAGGTTTGGCTCTCCCGTTATTGTGTCTATTTCTTATACCATTTCATTTGATCCAAAAAAATCATGCCATTACAGTCACTATGGCATTTGTTGGTATGGTTGTTTTCTTTTTGATTGTTCCCGAATTACTAATGATTTCAACAATTTCATTGCTAGTAGCAATAACCACAAATTTTTCAATAATTGTTTACAAACATCGGAGTGAATATCTTGACGGGTTTTTGCTACGAAATTGGGTACAAAGGGGATAAAAATCACCGAATTAGATTTTTTCATTATTTTAATATTTGGCATTTTGGCACTTTCGGCGTTTGTTTTACTTAATTCCATGATGAATTTGAAGTTTTTGGGTGCGTTGGATCAATTTTCAACGCAAACAAATTTTAACAACTCAGGTGATTTTGTTTCGATTTTAATTCCTGCAAGAAATGAAGCTAACAATATTGGAGATTGTCTGGAATCGATCATTTCTCAAGATTTTGAATCTTTCGAAGTAATTATTTTAGATGATCGATCCACAGATGGTACAGTAAAAGTTGTTGAAAGTTTTCTTGGATCTAATCAGTTCGTAAGATTAGTCAAAGGTAAAGATCTTCCAGATGGATGGGTAGGCAAAAATTGGGCATGTCATCAACTTTCAGAGCATGCAAAAGGACAACTAATTTTGTTCATGGATGCGGACACAAAATTAGTTAATTCGAGTGTTTTGTCCAATGCAGTAACCCATATTGAGAACAAACAAGTGGATTTAATTACTTTAATGCCGCAGAGAGAATCTGGAAGTCTTGTTGAGAAATTTATGTATATATTTATTGACTGGATTTTATTCAGTATGATGCCTATAAATATAGCTCACAAATCTTCGAATATGTATCTTTGTGCGACATTTGGGCAATTCATGTTGTTCCGTAGGAATGCATTTGATCAAATTGGGGGATATTTGGAAATTTTTGATAATCCACTTGATGATTTCACATTAGGCAGATTAATCAAAAAAATGGGACTAAAATGGATGTTGTTTAACGGAACAAGATCTGTCAAAGTCCAACCTTATTCAGGAAATGTGGATGCTTTTAAAAGCATCTCTAGAAGTGTCTTTCCTGCTTTCAACTATAGTTTTTTTAGCTTTGCAAGTTTTACGCTGATTGTTTTCTTGATTGGATTGTTTCCTGTTTTGGTAATTTTGTTTGGTTATTCTGAAATATTTTTTGAATCAAATTTAGTTTTCTATGCAGGTATTGCATATTTGATGAATTTATTATCATGGCTAATTGTGTGTTTAAAGTTCCGACATAATTTACTCTTTGGTTTTTTGAATCCCATTGCAACATTTTTGATGATTATTGTTGCTATGCATTCAATTTTTTCTTATTGTTTGAAGATTACTACTTGGAAAGGAAGGAACATTATAGGATTCAAATTGAGATTATAATGTGGATGAATCTTCCTTTAGTTGGCGTCGTATAATCTTAAATATGAATATTATTATGCCGCCCACTATGGCTGAAAATATTAGTAGGTAAAAAAAGTTAAAGCTTGAATTAGGTACATTTAGTTCATGAAATTCTCTCACGGATTGCCTGATTGAAACTAACTTTGTCAGTTCTCCAACTCCGAAAGACTCTTCTTTTCCCACTGCTATCCATAATTTTCCACCATCCTCTGAAGTAGAAAATGATTTAATAAAGTATGTCCCAGTAGAATGTAGTTTCAGGGATTGGCGAATTAAGATCCAGGATTCAGTGTCAGTATATGGTTCGTGGAATGAC
>CAZWTJ010000042.1:0-9357 GCA_964637555.1 uncultured Dehalococcoidia bacterium
TGTTAAAGCGCAAAACGAGGCTAGACCCCGAACTCCGGTGACTAGCCGCATCAACCATAACATTTTATCCATCTATTGCGCATAGGTCAAGCACCAAGAAGTATAAAAATTTATATATTGAAATCAAAATTTCACTTCTCTGAAAATTGATTTTGGACCATTAAAAAGACTTCTTGAAGCGACAATCCATTATTTTCGGCAATTTCTTTACAATCTTCATATTCAGGAGAAGCATATATTATTTTATTCTCGATTTTTTTGAGTTTCACACGGACAGCACCAAAGTTCGTCATAACTTCTACTATTTCTCTATCCGCTTCGAACCTAGCAATCTTCCTAGTCCGAATCCCAAGAGTTGTAGTCTCATTGAATATCAACTCAGCAGCTTCAGATTCTAGTTCAACTGGAACTAGGGCAGATAGCATAGTTCCGGGTCGATTCTTTTTCATTTGAATTGCTGTAAACCATACATCCCTGGCTCCAATTAAGAATAGCTTCTCTTGTACATATCCCAACAATTCTGGACTCATGTCATCAATATTTGTTTCAAGAATTACTAAATTGTTAGCAGATTGGAATTCAAACGAACTCCCTATCCAAACTGACAACGCATTTGGATAGGACTCAGGATTTCTTGAGCCTAAACCAACACCCTTGTTGGTTAAATTAATATTTGGATGATCAAAATCTGAAAGGGTACACAATATGGCTGCTCCCGTAGGAGTAACCATTTCACCAGTAGGATGTGATTTGTTAGGAGCTGAGACAATGGGAGCGCTAAACTCAGTAAATATGGCTTCCGTTGCTGGTGCGGGCACCGAAACAACACCGTGAGAAATATTGATAATTCCGCTTCCACTAGGAAAAGGAGAACAATAAACTCTATCAATCCCCAATAGTTCTAAGGCTAACACCGACCCTACCACATCTACCAAGGTGTCGACTTGTCCAAGCTCATGCAAGTGAACGCGTTCAGATGGAATCCCATGAACTTTTGATTCAGCTCTTTGTAAAGTTTCAAAGATTTCTAGGGATTTACTTTTGGTTCTATCAGACAAATCTGAACCAAGAATTAAAGAAACAAAATCTTGAAAATTGCGGCGGATTTCTCCTTTTGGAGACTGCTTAACTACTAGATGAGTTCCAGACATTCCATTTCTTTCAGAGTGAGAAAATTCAATATCAAACTCATCTGGAACGATTTTCGAAAGAGGATCAATAACTTGACCAATTGATAACCCGGCATCGACTAATGAGCCCAAAATCATATCCCCACTAGCCCCACCAATACAACGAAAAAAAGCAATGTTCTGTTGCATGTTAATCACCAATCTTGAATTGAATTAGGTATACATTGAACCTTTAAAACTACATGAAGTAAAATCCGAATATTGACCTAAACCGCGGGGGTTTGTAGTTTAGGAGACAAAGTGTTCACAACTATTTCATCATCTTCTAAGTCAATAACAACAGTAGTTGCCGGTTTAATCTTTCCACTCAACAATGCATCAGATAATTTATCTTCGATATTATCCTGAATCACTCTTCTTAGCGGACGGGCACCAAAATTTCTATCGTAGCCCTTCTCTGCCAACCAACTCTTTGCCGAATCAGAAACTTCCATATCAACACCTTGTTCGATAAGATTCGAATGAACTTCTTTTAACATCAAATCAACTATCTGGGTCATATGTTCCATATGAAGAGACTGAAATACAACCGAACCATCCAAACGGTTTAAAAATTCTGGCCTAAAAAAGCGCTTAACTTCATCCATTACATTTGTTTTCATTCTTTCATATCTATGTTGTTCTTCTTCGATTTCATCAAAGGATTTAGCAAAGCCAAGAGTCCTGTCTTGTCGAATCAGATCAGATCCAATATTACTTGTCATTACGATCAAAGTATTCCTAAAATCTACTTTTCTGCCCTTAGAATCAGTCAGATGTCCATCATCAAATATCTGAAGCAAAATATTTGAAACATCCCTGTGAGCTTTCTCGATTTCATCTAAAAGTATGACAGAATATGGCTTGCGTCGAACCGCTTCAGTAAGTTGGCCACCCTCATCATGCCCAATATATCCTGGAGGTGATCCAACCAGTCTAGCAACCGAATGTTGTTCCATAAATTCAGACATGTCTATTCGCACCATAGAATCTTCGCTACCAAACAAGAATTCGGCAAGCTTTTGCACCAAATATGTTTTGCCAACACCTGTGGGGCCTAAAAACAGAAAGACTCCTGTAGGTCTTTTACGACTCTTCAAGCCTGATCTAGATCTTCTTACTGCCTTTGAAATTACGCTTATAGCTTCCTTTTGGCCAATTACTTCAGAAGAAATCGATTCTTCCATTTTTACTAGGCGATCCATTTCATTGGACGCAAGATTCGTTACTGGAATGCCTGTCCACATTGTCACAACTTCATCTATATCCTGTTCAGTGACAATTGGTTTTTCATCCGAATCATTTTTCCAATCTGCTTGCAATTCATCTATTTTTTCTTGTAAGTCCACTTCACGTTCTCTCAAAGAGGATGCATTCTCATATTCTTGCTCTTCTATAGCTTTCTCTTTCTCTGTTTTAGTACGATTTAGCAAATTAGCCAAATCTTTAATATTCACCGGAGGAGTAGAAGAGTTTATACGAACTCGTGACGCCGCCTCATCAATCACATCGATGGCCTTATCTGGTAAGAATCGATCAGAAATAAATCGTGAAGCCAAATTTGCGGCCCTCTCTAGAGCGTCATCAGAAATTTCCAAATTATGGTGATCCTCATACAAATATCGTATTCCTTTTAAGATTTCGACAGTCTCACCAACAGATGGCTCTTCTACACGTACGGGCTGAAATCTTCGTTCTAGTGCCGGATCTCTCTCAATATATTTTCTATAGTCGTCCAGTGTAGTAGCACCAATTGTCTGCATTTCCCCTCTCGCTAGAGATGGCTTTAACATATTAGCAGCATCAACTGCACCTTCGGCTGAACCAGCACCTACTACAGTGTGCACTTCATCAATAAATAAAATACAATTCCCTACTTTACGAACTTCCTCAATTACCTTCTTGAGTCTTTCTTCAAATTCACCACGATATTTTGTGCCAGCGACCAATGAACCCATGTCCAAAGTCACTAACCGTTTGTCCTTTACAGTATCGGGTACATCACCTGCTGCAATACGATTAGCCAAAGCCTCAACAATTGCAGTTTTACCAACTCCAGGCTCACCAACAAGGACTGGGTTATTTTTGGTACGACGACTAAGAATTTGAACAACTCTTTGAATTTCGTTATCCCGACCAACTGTTTTCCCTAATTTGCCTTGAGCTGCCTGCTTAGTAAGGTCGACACCCAATTGCTCTAAAGTTGGAGTAGAAGACTTAGATTTCCTAGAGGGTCTTGAAGTCTTACTTGGGGGCTCATTATTTGCCTGCAAAACATTACTTGTCTCTGCTCTGATTCGATCAATATCTACACCCAAACTCTCTAATATCCCAGCAGCAACACCTTCACCATCTCGCATTAACCCGATCAAAAGATGTTCAGTACCTATGTATGTATGATTCAAGCGTCTTGCTTCATCAACCGCTAATTCAATCAACTTTTTGGCTCTGGGAGTCAGGCCTATATCCTGTTGAGGATTCGAATCTTCTTTACCGATCAAATACTCAACAGCCGATCTTACTCTTGAAAGATCTAGCCCTAGATTACCTAATACTTGAGCAGCAACACCATCGGTTTCCCGAACAAGGCCAAGCAAGATATGTTCACTACCTATATAGTTGTGGTTAAATCTCTGTGCTTCTTCCTGAGAAAGAGATAAAACCCGTCTAGCACGCTCAGAAAATTTTTCGAATCTGCTTGCCATTTAATTACCTTTCTAAATGGGTTGGCAACCGCGCCTATATCTATAATAATTCCATTTTATATATAGTCAATAGATTGGGAACTAGTATTCTTCTTCCACGTAATCTTCAGCAGCTTGTTTTAAACTCATGCCAAGGCGACGTCGATCTGCTTCAATCCGCAGAACCTTTACTTGTACATTATCGCCTTCAGCAATAACATCGCTAGGATGGCGAATCATTCGAGTCGACAATTCTGAAATATGAATTAACCCTTCAACAGAACAATCTGGATTATCTAATCTCGCAAATGCTCCAAAATCAGTAACATTAGTAATTACTGCAGCCACCACATCTCCGATATGAAGATGATCAGAAATGGCTATCCAAGGTTCTGGCTGCAATTGCCTGAGACTAAGTCCGATCTTTTGACCGTCCTTGTCAATCTTTATAACTTTGACGTCAATTTCTTGGCCGACTTCCACAACATCACCTGGAGAACCAATTGGACTCCAAGACATTTCAGAAATATGAACTAATCCATCAGCACCACCCAAATCAACAAATGCACCAAAATTGCTTATGCCAGAAATTTTGCCTTTGCGGATTTCGCCAATCTCTAATTCTTCGATTAACTTTGATTTCAAATCTTCGCGTTCACTCTGAACAGTATTCCTTTCGGAAAATATCGCCCGATTACGAGGCCTGTTTACTTCAAGAACTTTCACTCGAATTGTCTGTCCAATAAATTCATCTCTAGGGTCTGTTTGCTCAGCATTAGTTTCAGAATTACTTTCGGAAGAATCTGAAGATGTACCCTCTGGAGTATTCATTAAGCTGGACTGAAAAAGATCTCTCGGAACCGAAACCAAATGGGAAATCGGAACAAATCCTCTAATCCCAAATATTTCAATAATTGCCCCGCCTCGATTGAATCCTATGATGGTGCCATCAAGGATCTCACCATCTTTCTCGGCGTTGGAAAATGAGACCCAACCACTCTCGTTAACAGCTTTATCAATAGACAGTATTGCAGGGCGATCAGAACCTTCTGGTCTGACAACAAGCATTGTCACAGAAGTCTCACCAACAACAATATCCTCCAGGGCAACCGTACGCATTTCTCCAGGGGGAACAGTTCCTTCAGCTTTGGCTCCGACATTCACCAATATACCGTCTGAATCTGCCCTTAAAACAATGCCCTCAATCACTTCCCCTCGACGTAGAGGCTTCGGTTGCTCTACCGAGTCAAGGAGTGTTCCCATGTCTTCTATAATATCTCCAGCACCTTCTTCGTGGTCTGTCATATGTTTATGTGATCCGCCTTTTATGAAGTTGTATAGATTATATTGGCGACTAGCCGGATTGTAAAGTCCATTACCATCTAATAGTTCCATAGAAGAAATTTGAAAGTCACCAAAATAAAAAAGCCCCCTGGCAATGACCCATTTTCCCACGCCCTTGCGAACGCAGTATCGTAGGTGCTGAGACGTTTCACTGCCGTGTTCGGGATGGTTACGGGTGGTGCCGCCACGCTAGAATCACCAAAGGACTCAATATTTAAATTGTATGACTGAAAAGATTAGATGTCAATAATTTGAAAGAGTAAACTTAAACATATATACACCCGTAGGAATAAATAATTTTCAATTGACCTGTCCATCTCGCCATGTTACAGTCCTTATATAGTGGAATATCGTACAGAGGTGAAAAATGGCAACTACACCATTAATTGAAGTTACTTCCATCGCGGCCCAAAAAATCGGAGAAGTCCTCAGCGAGCAATCTGAAGGCCATACCATGCTCAGAGTAATCGCTACGCCAGGCCCCGAAGGTGGACTACAATACGCTCTAGGATCGGAAGATCACGTTAATGACGACGATGTTGTAATTGATACTGACACCGTCAAAATACTTATCGATAGTCAAAGTGCTCCTTTAATTGAAGGATCCCAAATTGATTACGTTGACAGCTTAATGCGTAGTGGCTTCGTAATTAGTAATCCTAACGTGGCTGGTGGATGTGGAGGCGGTGCATGTGGTTGCGGCGGCGGCGGCGGGGGCTGTGGATGTGGCGGCGGCGGCGGCGGTTGTGGCGGAGGTGGTTGTGGATGTGGTGGCCACTAATCTGAGTGAATGCTCTCTAATACTATTTTAGCTCCAACTTCTAGTCCGGGAATGTACGACTGTGGTCTTTACTTGGATTGACCAACTTACGGCGAATCCGTTTTCTGCGGTTGCAGGGTTTTCAGCTTTTATCATCGCCATCGTTTTCAGTCTGGTAATACATGAATTCTCACACGCTTTCTTAGCAGATAAACTTGGTGATTCTACTCCCAGAATCCAAGGGAGAATATCATTTAATCCAAGGGCCCATCTTGATCTTTTCGGTTCTATAATGTTCTTGATAGCAGGATTTGGATGGGCAAAGCCTGTAATTGTCGACAGGAGAAACCTGTTTATTGGGGAATATTTAGGGATGTGTTTAGTGTCTTTAGCAGGACCTTTATCCAACATTCTTATTGCTATGCTGATTGCCATATCTGTAAAATTAAATATTCTCAACGCTTCAAATTTTTCTATAGCTCCAATTCAAATTTATCAAGAGAATATTTGGGGGCTATTTTTTGGCACATTGTACTTTTGGAATTTACTTTTAGCCTCGTTAAACATCCTTCCAATACCACCTTTAGATGGGTTCAAAGTAATTCAGGGAATCACCCCAAAGAAAATTGCAAATTACATGGATATGATTAGTGGCTACACTTGGATATTTTTAGTATTGGTAATAATCGCGGATGTTATTTTGCAAATTGGAATACTAAGTACAATTTTGATACCAATCGTAATTCTATTAGATAACTTAATGGGATCTATAATTTTCTAAATTAGCAAAAACTGAAGACGTTTGTGCTAGAATTTCTTAAGTCTCTGAAACAATGATTGGAGAAAACCGTGGAAAAAATCGCATTAATTGGCCTAACACCTAAAAGCGTTTCTGTTGGTATTGCATTAGAAAATGCCAACCTGAAAAACACAAAAATCGTTGGTATGGATATCCGTAGAAATATAAACAAACAAGTCAAAAAACTAAAATTGATCTCCGAAGTTACTGATAGTTATGCAAAAGCCGTGATGGATTCCAACCTTGTTATCATAGACGTGCCTGTAAGTTCCATGAGAGATACGCTACAAGGAATATCAAATGGATTGCCAGACAATGCTGTAATCGTAGACTTCTGTTCATCAAAATCCCTTGCGATTAACTTGGCACAAGAGATTCTACCCAATAAGGAAAATTTCATAGGTGGACATCCATTAGTCAAAAAATCGCCAGCATCACTCGAAGAAGCAGATCCTTCAATATTTCACAACTCAGTGTTCTGCCTGACTCCAGATCCAAAGGCAGATCCTGCAGCGGTAAAACTTGTTGTTGGATTAGCCGAATTGATTGGATCAAAGACAATGTTCATTGATGCGATTGAGCACGACAGTTTTATGTCGGCAGTAGAATATTTGCCCATCCTCCTATCTGCATCATTTGTTGCAGCAACTTCAAAAAGCAAATCCTGGAGAGATATGCATAAATTGACAACAGAGAATTATTCAATTTTCTCTAAATTATCCGATACTGATCCCAGAGAAAGCGAAGCGATTTTACTATCGAATTCTGACGAAATGGTGACCTGGATCGACTCAATTATTGCCGAACTGTATCGTTTTAGAGAAAATATCTCGGGAAAATCTGACGAATTATTTGAATCATTAGTTAATTCATGGGAAGAGCACGCAAAATGGGAAGCAAATGCAGTCGATATAAAAACTTCTGAGACAACACTCCCAGGACAGGGAAGCTATCTAGCCTCCTCATTTTTTGGGGAATACCTTACTAACAGGTATAAATCTTCAACAAACGATGCCAAGAAAAATGATTCCGAAGAATGGAAATACAAAGGTAGAGGCCTTAGGAGTTAGAAAAATATGCAACGAACAGTTGAAAATGCGAAGAATTTATCTGGGTCTATTTCTCCGCCTGGAGACAAATCCATCTCTCACCGGTCAGCGATTCTAAACTCAATTGCTACAGGATCTGCAAAAGTTTCCAATTTTTGTGTAGGTGATGACAGAAATTCTATTTTGAGTTGTTTAAGAGGTCTAGGAGCTCGAATCTCGCAAACATCCCCCAAAAATACGACCGGACCAGAAGAGATTTTCCGAATAGATGGTTGTGGCTCAGATGGACTTTCAGAGCCTTTAAACGTCCTCAATGCTGGAAATAGTGGAACTACAATTAGACTAATTTCCGGATTACTTGCAGCACAACCATTTTTCAGCGTGATTACAGGAGACGATTCTCTAAGAAAAAGACCAATGAAACGCATCACAAAACCCCTAATTTTAATGGGGTCAAGAATTTCTGGCAGACAAAATGGGTCACTAGCCCCTTTATCAATTAGTGGAGGAAACCTAAGTGGTATAAATTATGAAATGCCTGTAGCAAGTGCTCAACTAAAGTCAGCCATATTGTTAGCAGGAATGCATGCAAAATCTAAAACTACAATTTTGCAACCTGCTAAATCCAGGGATCACACTGAAAGAATGATGAGGGCCATGGGTGCTGACATTAGTTATAATGAAGACTCCCTTGAAATATCAATATCCACTTCAGAATTGAAGTCAATGGATGTGGTAGTTCCATGTGATATAAGCGGCGCGTCTTTTTGGATGATTGCAGGATGTTGCCACCCAAATGCCGAGATTAAAATTTCGAACGTGGGAATTAACCCTTCAAGAACTGGCGTATTGGAAGTACTTCTTGAAATGGGAGCAAATATTACCAAAGAAAACATTTCATCTCAAAGTGGGGAACCCACTGCAGATATCATTGTGAAAACAAGCAATCTAAAATCAGTAGAAATTGGAGGGCAAATTATCCCTAGAGTGATTGATGAGTTGCCAATTTTAGCCTTAGCTGCATGTTTTGCAGAAGGCAAGTCAATAATTAGAGATGCAAAAGAACTACGTGTCAAAGAATCCGATAGGATTTCAGCAACTGTGTCAGGGCTAAAAACTCTTGGAGCAGACATAAATGAAACAGAAGACGGCATGATAATAAATGGCACTGGAAAACTCACCGGAGGAACAGTACAAAGTCATCATGACCATCGCATTGCAATGACCATGGGGATTGCAGGACTAGTAGCTTCAGGAAACACAACGATTTTAAATTCAGAGGCAGCAGAAATTTCATATCCTTCTTTTTGGGATGAACTAGGTCACATTTCTGTGGAAAATCGACCATAGTAATGACCCAATTTAGTGACTTGAAACAATCTCCATCAATATTCCTTATTTCAGGGCCATCAGGAGTAGGTAAAGACACGATAATTGAGGAATTGAGATCCAACTTCCCTAATTATTTTTATGCTATTACTGCAACATCAAGGCCTAAAAGAGATAATGAGACTGATGGGAAACATTATCTTTTTTTAAGCGAAGAACAATT
>CAZWTJ010000042.1:9367-13621 GCA_964637555.1 uncultured Dehalococcoidia bacterium
ATTGATAACAATGAAATGCTTGAATGGGCCAATGTTTATGGGAATTATTATGGGGTTCCAGCTTCTCCAATAATTGAAGCTATTAAACTACATAAAACGATAATAATTAAAATTGATGTTCAGGGTGTAGAATCATTTAAAAAAATCTTCCCCCACTCAGTATCAATTTTCATCACTCCAGATCAACCGTCCGATTTGATAGAAAGATTAAAATCAAGAAACCCTGAAAATGCTATCGATATTCAATCTAGACTAAATTCAGTAGCGAAAGAACTTACCGCATCAAAAAACTTCGATCATGTTGTAGTCAACATTAACAATTTAATTGAATCTACAATCAACCAAATTCAAACAATTATTCAACAATATACGATCTAAAAATTGGAGATCCATAAATGACAAATTTTCAACAATCGATTTTGCCAGATTACATTCATCCTATACGCTATATTTTGGAGTTTTCACCAAACCTAGAGGACTTCACATTTTCAGGAAATGAAACGATTGAATTAAACATTTCAAAGTCTTTTTCAGAAATCACGCTCCATTCTTCAGAGATAGAAATAATTGATGTAGACTTATCCGGAAAAACTCCATCAATAGAATCCAATGTTGCATCTGAAACAGTCACTTTCCAGTTTGATTCGGAAATCTCTCCTGGAAATTATTCTCTAAATATTAATTTTTCTGGAACATTAAATGATCGTTTAAGAGGTTTTTACAGAAGTCGATATTTAGATTCTAATGGCCTAGAAAAATTCATGGCTACTACACAATTTGAAGCAACAGATGCTCGCAAAGCATTCCCATGCTGGGATGAACCGGAATCAAAATCCATTTTTTCAGTTTCAATAAACCTCCCAAAAGAATTAACCGCGATTTCTAATATGCCTGAAGATCAAATATTAGATTTAGGTAATGGCCTAAAAAATGTTACTTTTGCCGACACCCCAATTATGTCTACATACCTGTTGGGTTTCACAATAGCCGAGATGGAATGCGTCCAAAAGAAAACCAAGCACGGAACTCTAATGAGGGTATGGACTACTAAAGGCAAAGAAAAGCAAGGAAACTGGGCATTAGAATCCAGCATTCAATTATTAGATTTTTTCAATGACTATTTTGGAATTCCATATCCCCTACCAAAATTAGACCATTTAGCCATACCTGACTTTGCTGCAGGAGCAATGGAAAACTGGGGTATCATCACTTACAGAGAAGCTGTACTATTAATGGATGAAGACAACACATCAGCTACCACAAAACAATTTATAGTTGAAGTAATAGCCCACGAAATGGCTCATCAATGGTTCGGAAACTTGGTGACTATGAAATGGTGGAATGATTTATGGCTCAATGAAAGTTTTGCTTCCTGGATGGGTGATAAAGCCACTGATTGGCTTCATCCAGAATGGGACATGTGGACCCAATTCCTCACTCATGATACTAACAGAGGATTGTCATTAGACGGACTTGCGAATTCTCATCCTATAGAACAGCCTGTTAAAAACCCCGCGGAAATAGGACAACTTTTTGATGCTATTAGCTACAGTAAAGGCGCTTCAATACTGCGTATGCTGGAACAATTTCTTGGAGAAGAAACTTTTAAATCAGGATTAAGAAGTTATTTGAAAGAACACGCTTTTGATAATGCAACAACACATGACCTTTGGAAATCGCTTGAAGAAGCATCTGGATTGCCCGTAAATCAAATCATGGAATCGTGGACAACCCAAACTGGATTCCCAGTATTAAAAGTCAAAATAGAAAAACAGCCCAATTCACTATCCATCAATTTTAAACAAAATCAATTTAGATATGACAACATACTAAATGAATCAACACAGAATGATTCGCTTTGGCAAATCCCCATCAGTGTTTCTTCTTCTGCAACTGATACAACCCACCGTGAACTAATGACGACCCAAGATTTCTCAGTAAATTTAAAACACCAAAACGCATCTTGGGTCAAAATCAATCCAAGTCACTCAGCATTTTATAGAGTTCAATACGAAGCTTCAGACCTTGATAATTTGTCTGAGCCTATTTCGTCATTGACTCTCAAACCATCTGATCGATTAGGCATCCAAAGTGATGCTTTCGCATTATCAAAAGCTGGAATAATAGACGCTACAAACTATTTGAAAATCTTAAGTTATTATTCAAAAGAAAATGATGCATCGGTATGGAGTGATATAGCTTCAAACATAGAATATTTTTCAAATGTTCTCGAAAATTCATCCTTATATCCTAAGTTCAAAACATTTATAAATAATATAGTCACTCCTTCAGCTAATCGCATTGGATGGGACCCCAAGCCAGCCGAAACTCATCTCGACTCATTGCTTAGGTCCACATTGCTAAATCTTCTAGGAAAATTTGGAGACCCTTCAACTTTAGAAGAATCCCAAAAACGATTTGAAAATTATTTTAAGAATCCGACCAATTTAAATCCAGACATAAGATTAATGGTTTTCTCTAACGTCGCAAGAACAGGAATTGAAAAATATTACTACCAAATGTGGGACGCCCACAATTCTGCCGAATTACATGAAGAGAAAGTTCGATTATTAATGGGAATGACAAGATATTCAAACCCAAAGATAATTAATGATTTACTCAATAAAACATTATCTAATCAAATCAGATCTCAAGACACTGTAAGCGTCATATCTGGGATCATGTCTAACAATCTGGGTAGAGAACTGGGGTGGAATTTTATTAAATTAAACTGGGATGAGATTGATAGAAGATATGGGGATGGAGGCTTCGGAATTATGAGGCTCATAGGAAATTTATCCGGTTTTAGCACATCGAAAAAAAGTCACGAAATCCAAGAGTTCTTTAATGAAAACCCAGCTCCTGGGGCTGAACGCACGATACGACAATCTTTAGAAAGCATTGCAATAAATAACGCTTGGCTAACCAAAAACAAACCTGGGCTTGAATCTTGGTTTGATTAAAAGTCCAATCATATCTTTGGTCGAGTGTTTTTTACGTACTTGTTGATCGGGTTTATATTATAGGTTGAATGAGACGCAGACAAATTATCAATCGCCGCACGTGCAGTATCTAAAGATGTAAAACAAGGAATGCGTTTTTCAGTAGCAGCTCGTCGAATCTCAAATCCATCCTGTAACGCATCCCGATCACCTTCAATAGTGTTAATTACGGCATTTACTTGACCTTGTTCTATAAGTTGAACAGTATTAGGAAATACTTGCTCTGAAGCCTTTGCAACCACTTCAACTGGAATATCCATGGATCGAATAAAATCTGCAGTCCCTTGAGTAGCAAAAATCTTATAGTTGTGATTATACAAAGCCTTAATAGCAGCAACAGAATCTTTTTTGTGTCTATCACTGATACTCAGCAAAATAGATCCTTTATCTGGTATGGTTAAAGAAGCAGCTACTAAAGCCTTTGTGAAGGCAGACTCAAAGTCGAAATCAATGCCCATTACTTCACCTGTGGATTTCATTTCCGGCCCCAAATAAGTATCAACTCCATACAATTTTGACATCGAAAAAACAGGAGCCTTTACACCTACCAAATCTTGCTTTTCCCACAATCCTCCTCTGTACCCCATTCCTTGAAGTTTATATCCAAGCATTACCTTGGCAGCTAAATTGACCATTGGAACTGAAGTAACTTTCGAGATAAACGGAATGGTACGGCTAGATCTTGGATTAACTTCAATGACATATACGTCCCCTCCCATTCTGTCAGAATCTCTAGATTTATCAGATGGGTTTCTATATGCTTCCCCGCCAACTATCACGTATTGGATATTCATCAAGCCTTTAACACCTAATTCAAGCCCAATTTTCGTAGTATATTCAACGATTGTATCGACTTCACTTTTGGTAAGAGAAAGACCAGGATATATCGCCATAGAATCACCAGAATGAACACCTGCTCTTTCTACATGTTCCATAACTCCCGGAACTAGTACATCTGTACCGTCACATACAGCATCAACTTCAACTTCTCTTCCTTCCAGATATTTGTCGATTAATATCTTTCTTCCTCCCCCTAAACCTATCGCATTCTTCATATATTTTTTTAATTCTTTAGGGTTCTGAACAATTTCCATCGCTCTACCTCCCAGTACATAACTGGGACGAAGCAAAACTGGATATCCGATATCTTGAGCAACGGATACCGCCTCATCTACTGTATCTATTGCCAAACCAGGTGGATTAGGTATATTAAGTGATTTCAAGAATTCTTCAAACAAGTGTCTATCCGAAG
>CAZWTJ010000043.1:0-13512 GCA_964637555.1 uncultured Dehalococcoidia bacterium
CTTTAGGATTAAGACCTGATTTGCCCGTTGATGGCATCATCCAACTATATGAAGGAATGTCTCTAGCATGTCAAGAAACCGGAGGCACCATCATAGGAGGGGACATAGTTGCATCTGAAACTTTTTTCATCTCGGTCACAATTAAAGGTACACTTGCGAAAGATGAAAAGGAGACACAAATTCTTTCCAGGAAGAATTTGTTGCCTGGCGAACTTTTATGCGTTACTGGGATTTTGGGATCATCTTCAGCAGGATTAGAAATTTTAAAAAATCCAGCTTTAAGAAAATTAAATTCAACCATAGCTGAAAAAATGGTTAAATCACATGTTCACCCATTTCCCAGAGTATCAGAAGGCGCCAAGCTCACAACCTTTGGAGTCAAATCTGCTATGGATATCAGTGATGGGTTAATTACCGATTTAAAAAAGATGTGCTTATCTAGCAAAGTTGGTGCCACCATATTTCTAGATCAAATACCCATCAATCCTTATTTGAGGACTTTGTTCCCAAATAAATGGATTGAACTCGCTGTCAATGGAGGAGAAGACTACGAATTACTTTTTTCGGGTAATGAAAAGGTCATTTCTCAGGCGCAAAAAAAATTAACTACTCAAGTCAGCATTATCGGAGAAGTAACTTCCGAACAAAATAGGGTCAACTTAATTGATTCAACTGGAGAAACTATTAATCCCACTTCGAAAGGATGGGATCATTTCAAATCGAAGGAAGGGTAAAATGGATCAAATCATCATTGCTGTAGAAACTCAATGCGAGACAAGGGCAAGCGAAATCCCAGCAGACTTAAGAAATGTGGCGGAAACATTATACTATCCAATGAAATTGGTTGGTTTATGGACTAACAATCCGGAGATGCATATGTGTCCTCAAGAAGAGCGAAATCAATCTTGTCCTCACAATTTACCTTCCGAATCAGCAGATTACATCAGTTATCCTGAAACTCTACAACGGGAAAGACAAGCAAATTTAGAAGTGATATTTCCTCACGCAGAAACAAAAATTTACTTATCATAAACTCGAAGACTTAAGAATTATTCCTTTTAATTTTGGCAATCAATGACCACGCAATTGGTAATGTCAAAAATGCCAAATAAAGCTTCATTAAATCACCAACTATGAATGGATATAATCCCCATTGTAGTACCTGAGAGAATTTTAGAGTCTCATCGTTCATTGGGCCCAAAACAATCCACAACCAGATTAACCCAGGGACATAAATTAAAATGTTGGCAGCGAACATCACCAGGATTCCCATTGGTTTTCTATCCCATGCACGGTCAGCGAAATGTCCGACCAAAGCCCCTGCAAATACAAATCCTACAATGTATCCAAAACTAGCTTTGGTAGTTATTGCCCAAAATTCTGTAGCAGATCCATGCCAAGGAAAAATCAGATGAACTGCCCAGCCCGAATCTACATTAAGAGCTAAATCTGAAGAAGTTGGAGCAAAGACTGGTAAACTTAATAATCCCATTAGCATATAAATAACTAATGCACCGGCACCACGGGTGAATCCTAATGCACCTCCTGTCACCAATACTGCAAAAGTTTGTCCAGTCACTGGTACGGGAGTCCAAGGTACATAGAAAGTGATCTGAGCAAATAGTGCAACAAAAAATGCAAATGCTGACATCACAATCAAATCTAAAAGAACGGGATGAACCTTGAGGGTCCATCTTTCTGGAATAATTGCGTCTATTAAAACATTCCTTCGAACTCCAGCAATCATGATTTTCTCCATAACATTCTTAAAAATTTAACAACCAACTTAGATTGCTACGACAACGGGCAGAGTCTATAATGCGAATATGGTTCATGTCAATTACCATCACTTACAATCCCACTAATCCGACAAAAACAATTCAAAATCGACGTTCAAAAAATTATACTATAAAGACTATCTCCTGATGACGAACATCAAAAACCCGTTTCGAATTGCTCTACTTTTTATACTACTTCCGTCAATATTTGTTTATTCTTTGATTGAAGAATTAAATCCCAATATAGTAAACGCCGAAAACAAAATCAAAATATTAGAAGAATCTGTTAAAAGCGAATTCCCCCAAGGAATCCGCTATTCATTGAATATTGATTCGGACAAGACAATCGAAGAAGTTATTGTACGATTCAGAATAGGCCAGCAAACTACTATGGTTTACGATTACATGGAATTGGAAACTGGAGATACCACACAGGCAAATTTCTTCTGGCGTACTAATACTGCCTCTAGGCATATTCCCCCTGGAACCATAATCACCTACTCTTTCGAAATTTTAGATTCCAATTCTGAAAAACTCACGACCCAACAAAAAGAATTTGTTTACGAAGACCCAAATTATTCTTGGGAATATGTATCGAATGGATCCGTCACAGTCGGCTACCATGGACCTATTAAAAGACGTGCAAAATCTATATTAGATATTACATTTAGAACTGTCGAACGCATGGGACCAATTCTTGGATCCGATCTTTCTATACCTATAACGATCACCATATACAACAACAATAGGGAAATGCTTGGAGCGTTAGCTCCCGGAAGTAAATCAATCCGAAGTGAACTAATCACTGAAGGTCAAGCTTATACCACAATGGGAACTATACTTATGCAGGCAGGTGGATCGTTAGCATTAGGAACAGCATCTCATGAAGTAACCCACATTTTAATTCATAGAGCCGCCGAAAAACGAGCTCGTTCAGTCCCATCATGGTTGCATGAAGGGTTGGCAGAATATGGAAATTTAAATTCCGGATTTTCTTACGACGCGGCATTAGATTTCGCAATAGAAACTAACCGCCTTCTTCCAATTACAACTATGCAAGGAATGCCTGGAACTGCAGATGACATAATGATTTTCTATGGCCAGTCTAAAAGTTTGATCTCTTTCATTGCAGAAACTTATGGTGAAGAATCAATAAACGAATTAATGGCTACAATCAAGTCCGGTAAAAACGCGGGATCAGCATTTCAAATTGTCTACGGTATCTCACTCCTAGAAGTAGAAAATTTATGGAGAATTTCTGTTGGCGCACCTGAATACGCTCTACTAGACAAAGAAAAATTACTCCCAACACCTATCCCAATAGCAACAATAGCTCCATACACGGTTAAAAACTTATCAACCCTAGGTCAGGCAACACAAAAAGAATCATCTACTCCCATCAATAAAGAAAATACCTCTGAAAAGTCTGCGGAAATTGTAGAAGAAATTCACTCAACTCCTAATGAATCAACTGACAGCCAACAGCTTACTCCAGCTTCATGTGACCCCTCAAAATCTGTTGAAGGTTTGAATTCCATGGAATTACCTCTTTTGTTAATTATTGGATTGATTCCGTTTGCACGAAAAAGACTCAAAACTAATAAATCACACTCCGAGAGACATCAAAAATATGAATCCAAATGAATGGAAACAGGCAATTGAACAATCATGGATCGTAAGATTTCCAAAGCAAAATTTGACCACATTTGGAGTCACAAATATTTCCTACTATGTTGTTACTGAACCACTTTATTCTAACGCAATCCCTTCAAATACCAATTCTCAAGAAGGCGTGGTGAGAACAGGCAGGGTAATCGCAGAAAAACCTGCAATTATTACTCCTACTTACGGAATGAATTTAGAAGGATTCAGTGATGAGGCATACGAATTTCTAGGTCAACTGTCTAGGCAATATGGTAGAAACAGCCCTGGAATACTTTATAAATACCGTAACGAGGCATTAAAAACAGATATAGTAAGTGGGTCAACAATTGAAATTGCTCATAAAATCCGTGATGATTTAGATGATCGAAAAGAAAATTTAGCTGTCGTAATGGTGGGTGTTGACGCTTTTTGGGATATAGTCCTTTTGAAATTCATCTACGAATTTACATCAGCATCAGCCCCACAAAATATTAACGAAATGCAATCATCTGGATTACTTGACCCAATACCTTCATTAGGTGGAGCTCCAAAGGCAGCAAAAGACCAAATTGAGAAACTTTTCAGAAAAGTCGATTCTGGTGGTGACGCAGAAGAATTGAAACGTGAGCTAGACCGATGGGGATTATTTGAACATTATCAGGATAGATTTCTGAGAATGTTCAGACAGAAAAATTCTTAAAGAAACGACATCTCTCTCATTTTTCTTTCGAAGGAGCAATGGTTTAAATTCGGAATTTATCTGGTTATTCCATCCCATTAAAACTTCCAATCTTTTCAATCAGGAGTGCTCTAGCATCATAGTAATCTACGAATTCTTTATATGGAATAGAATTCGATTGACAATAATCCACAAGACTATCGCATGCGAAAACAAAATCTGCTTCGGACGCCGCAACAAAATCTGACTCATTATCTCCAAAATATATGACTGTATGTCCAGCACTTTTAAAATCTCTTAAAAAAGTTTCTTTGAAGCCGCGAAAAATTTCTTTCCCGTCTGGACCATAGTAATTTACTTGAATTCCAGCTTCTTGAAATAAACCTTTTGCACAGATTACCTGAAGACTATCCAAGCCTTCACGCAAGACTAAAGGATGAATATAAAAATCCAATCCACTACTTACTATTACAGGATTAGCACCAAGATCAACGCAAGTTTGTATGAATTTAGCAAAGCCATCTTTCAAATTACAATTTGCTAAAACGAATGTCTCGATTTGCTTTTGATTATGAGGAATTAGAGCGTACTGACGAACATTACTTTCCTCTACAGAAAATTTTCCGGAGCTATATTCTTCCTCCATTTCGAGCCATTCATTAGGAGCAAATTCATTTCTGACTTCAATACTGACATTGCCAATTGAAATGGTATTATCAAAATCCATTTGAATAATTATCACGATTTTCCTCTCTTCAATGGAAATCCCTCATCGTCGAACTGATAGAAACCTCAAAAATTGATAAGATTATTATTCACTAAAAGCCAAAAGAATTCATCTGATTTTTTAATGGAAATCTTTAACCGAGTCACTCTTTTGATTAGCAATAAAAATTTCACACTTATTCTAATAATCTTTCTTACTGTTTCATTGATGTATTTCGTCCCACAAGATACAAAGAATGAACTTTCTCAAACTTTTGAAGAAAAACCATCTAATGCAAAAGGAAGTAGATTCAATCTAGTCGTTTGGGAAATAGACCATTTCCCTGAAAAATGGATTCGGAAATTGATACGTTTTACATCCCCGAAATTCAAAACCAATGCTGATGAAAACAAACTCATTCAGAAGTATATTCAAATAAATCATCAAATTGCGGGAGTAAGTACCCAATCAACGACTACAAATGTCGGTTTTTCTGATACTAAAGTCGAATCGGCGATACATGAAAGAAATTTAATAATCAATGACGTTGAGGAAATAATCGAAAGTCGTGTGAATACAGTACTGTCAGAAAAAAATATTGCTACTTGGGGGAAAATAACCTTTCCTCCTGTTGACATCAGTCTTGGTGATACTCCAAAGGTTTTAATAACTTCTCCTAGAGAAAAAATTTTTCGGTTGAGTGATGTACTAATTCATCCCAATATTTCTAATGAAGAATCCGATTTATTAGAAACCAGAATTGCGAAGGAGGAAAATCTTTCAGCACTGATATCTAAGATAGGAGGAATAGCAACTTATCCATCAGCAATTCCTCATGGAACTTCACTAGACAAGATTTTGACTATTACAGCACATGAATGGTTTCACCACTATGCGTTCTTTCACCCACTAGGGCAAAACATGCATGATTCTAATTCAATGAAAACTCTCAATGAAACTGTAGCCACACTATTTGGAGAAGAAATTGCAATACTTGCTAAATCATCAATTGAAAATGACTTTGACCCAGTCGAAAACAACAAAATTCCAACTCATAAAAAATTCAACTTTAACTATGAAATGAAAACCACCCGAATTGAAACAGAATCACTTCTCTCAAAAAATCAGATTGCTGCTGCTGAAGAATATATGGAAACACGGAGAAAATTATTTAACCAAAATGGGTATAACATTCGTAAACTTAATCAAGCATGGTTTGCATTTCATGGAACATACGGAGAAAGTGCTGCTTCAATTAGCCCGATTGGCTCTCAAGTCAGAGGACTAAGAAATTCCTATTCCAGTTTGGAAGAATTTGTAGATGCTGTCACAGAAATAAACAATATGAAAGAATTTTCTGAACTTTTACACAAATCAAGAGTAAATTAATCCTTGGACATAATTTACATCTGTGTGATAAAATTTAATAATTCTAAATTAGGAAAATCATCATGTACAGACAAGATGACCCAGAGGTAAATTTCGACCAACTGACCGACAAATTCCGCTCCATCGGAAGTCGGCTTCCAGGTAAAGGTGGTGGATTTCTTCCGTTGCTTATTTTTGGTGGTCTTCTGATTGTAATCCTTTTGTGGCTAGGATCAGGAGTTTATACCGTTCAACCTGGAGAGCAAGCTGCTACTAGACTACTAGGCGATTTCCAGACGATCGAATCACCTGGCCTAAAATGGTGGTTCCCTAGTCCAGTTGGTAATCGGGATATAGTTCAGGTTAATCAAGTTAGAACACTTGAATTAGGATTCCGAGAAACAAACGGGGAAAGCACATCTGTACTGGCAGAATCGATGATGATTACGGGTGATGAGAATATAGTTGAAACCCAGATGGTAGTTCAATATGACATTAAAGACTTGAAAAATTATTTATTTGAAGTGGTTGACCCTGAAGGCTCGACTATGAAAGACGTTGCTGAAACTGCTATTCGACAAATCGTTGGGTCTCGAAACATTGATGATGTATTGACCACAGAAAAATCTGCTGTACAGGCTGAAACAAAACTACTTATGCAGAACCTGCTTGATCAATATAAATCAGGAGTCAACATTAGAGAAGTCAAATTGCAATCGGTTTCGGCCCCGATGGAAGTTCGCGATGCTTTCGACGATGTAGTTAGAGCACGAGAGGAAAAGTCCCAAATTGTAAACCTTGCTCAGGCTTATCAAGAAGACCAAATTCCAAGAGCTAAAGGTGACGCTGCTAGGGTTTTAGAAGCCAGTGAAGCTTTCAGACAAGAAAGAATTGCTGATGCTACAGGTCAGGCGGAAAAATTCTTGAAAGTTTTAGAAGAATATGAAAAAGCTCCTGATATTACAAGACAAAGATTATACCTTGAATCAATGGAGAAAATTCTCCCAGGAGTCTCGAAATACATCATAAGTGAAACTGTTGGTGGAAACATGCTTCAATTCTTACCACTCGATGGATCAACACAAACAATAGCCGATCCGCAGGGAGGTGAGAAATAATGAAAGCCTTATCCTCGATTATTATAGCAATTATAGTCCTAGGAGCAATTTTAGTTCCTCAAATTTTCTTCGTAGTAGACGAAACAAATATGGCAATAGTGACACGTTTTGGAGAACCTAAAAGATCTGTTAAAACTCCTGGATTAAACATTAAGGTTCCATTCATGGACCAGGTCAGATACTTTGATAAAAGGTTACTTCTCTTCGATGCTCCTCCTGATGATACTCTCCTTACGAAAGATAAAAAACGCCTCGTAATTGATATTTACGCTAGAGGGAAAATCACTGATCCATTTAGGTTCTATCGTACGCTAAACAGTGAAGCTCAGGCTCAATCTCGAGTGATTGCAATCATATCTTCCGAACTACGTGAGGAAATCGCCAAAGATACTCAAGCTGAAATCATACGAACTAATAGAGCACAGATTATGGACAATGTACGTAGTGCAGTTGCTCCACAATTATCTGAATTTGGGATCGTAATAATTGACGTCAGAATGAAAAGGGCTGACTTCCCACCAGAGATTTCTGAGAGTATTTATAAAAGGATGCGTGCCGAACGTAAAAGAATCGCAGATAGAGAAAGAGCTGAAGGGGCGCAACAAGATGCAGAAATCCGTTCTTCTGTAGATAGGCAAACTGCTATTATTCGTGCTGAAGCTGAACGTGACGCTAATATTGTTCGTGGTGCAGGCGAAGCAGAATCTATTTCTATATTTGCAGATGCGGTTGGACAAGATGCTGATTTTTATAAATTCCAAAGATCTTTGGAAGCCTATTCGAAATCACTCAAGGAAAATTCAACTCTAGTAATACCTGCTGAAAGTGATTTGTTCGAATTCCTGCAATCCCCTAAACCCCTGCCAAAAAAGTAAAATCTTCTACTGCCGATAAAGTAAATAGATTGTCTAGAATTCTAAGGGGTTCTTGGGTTAGCTAATGGATCAAAACTCATCGTCAAATATTAAAATCCACGTCCAACCAGAATTTCTCACTTTATTTTCTGAAACCGAATTGATTAAAGTCGTCATAGAAACTTTGGAAGAAGATCAAAACCCCACAGACTCTCAAGTCATTGTAGTAATAACTGATGATGATGAAATTAGCAGTCTCAATAAGCAATTTCGAGGAATCGACAAAACAACAGATGTCCTAGCCTTTGGATTTAAAAGTCAAGGACTGTACTATGGATCAGGTTCTTCGTCTTCATCTTGGAGTGAAGACGAAGAGTTCATTATGCCCCAAGAAGCTTCACAGTTACTAGATCTTGGTGAGATTTTTATCTCCTTCCCTCAAGCAGAAAGACAAGCCAAATCATCAAACATTTCAACACAGAAAGAATTGAATCATCTCTTATCACATGGTGTGCTACACTTACTGGGCTATGACCACCGTGATCCAAACGAAGAACGCGAAATGAACCTTAAAATTAACAAAGCCTTAAACAATGGATTCGGAAATGACTGACGTATTTTATAGAAAATGGCGCCCGTCGAGTCTATCCGAAATAGTTGGACAAAATCACGTAACTACAATTTTACATCGTGCAATGTCAATTAGTCATATCGCACATGCCTACTTGTTTTGTGGCCCTAGAGGAACAGGTAAAACAAGTACTGCACGTATCCTTGCTAAAGCTTTGAATTGCACTTCTCCCAATAACGGCGAACCTGACAATCAATGTGATCTTTGCCAGTCAATCAATGATGGTATTTCAATGGATTTAATTGAAATTGATGCAGCAAGTAATCGAAGTATCGACGGGATTCGTGAAATAAGTGAGAAAATTCATTTTTCTCCAGCTATAGGGAAATATAAAATATACATTATTGATGAAGTTCATATGCTCACTGAACCCGCTTTCAATGCCCTCTTAAAAACGCTCGAAGAACCACCTTCTCACGCAATATTTATATTGGCAACCACAGAAATACATAAGGTTCCTGCAACGATCATTTCCAGATGTCAGAGATTCGATTTTCGTAGAATCACAATTGATCAAATTGTAGGGAAATTATCCTCCATTTGTCAGTTCGAGAAAATTGAAGCATCTGATGAAGCTCTAAGGCTGATCGCCCGGCATTCTAATGGAGGAATGAGGGATGCAGAAAATCTCCTGGAGCAATTATCTGTTGCCTTCGAAAATAAGGTCGCTGAAGATTCTGTAAGAAACTTCATTGGTATTTCAGAAGACAAGTCAACTTTGGAATTAACTTCATACATATTGAATGGATCAGTCAGAGAGGGATTAGGAGCTATCCACGAGATAGCAAACTCTGGTGAAGACATGAGACTCCTAAAAAACAGTGTATTGGATTTCTTAAGGGCAACGATGCATCTCAAGGCAACTTCAACATCATCTCTCGGTTACAAAGAAGAAATTGAAACTCAATTAAATTCTTTGGCTAAAAAAACATCTATGGATCAAATCATCCATTCTTTAAAAATATTTTCTAACGCGAATGTTGGGTCCGATGGCGGAACTCCATTGGGATTAGAATTGGCAATGGTAGAATCGGCAAACAAAATTGATTCTAAAACTCAAATCATACCTGCACCTAAGTCTGTAGATCCAATACCCAGCAACCAACCCAAAACCCCTCCCACTGTTGCAAAACCAAAACCCCAAACCCTAATCAACAAACAAACTCCAAAGAACACTCAGGAAATACAAGAAAATTCTAAAACCAATTCAATTAATAAAACAATTCCTGCCAATACTACTAATGAAAATCAAAATCATGCAGGTGATACTGCACCAATCAAAGACCTTGCGAAAACCCTCAGGCACGAAGGGAACAAATTCAAGCTAGGGGGATTATTAAATTCATGCAGAGGTTATGAAATCAACGCCGATAAAATAACATTCAAATTCGCCCATCGATCAAACATGGAAAGAATGCAAGAAGAACTCAACGACCCTAAAATTTCCAAAACTTTTAATGCTGCAATTGAATCACTATGGAATCAAAAGTTTTCGGTAGAATTGAGTGTACTTAATGAGGGAGGAGAAAAGGAACCTGGAATCGCTCGCCAAACCAGCCCTCTCGTTCGTCAGCTGGAAACCATGGGAGCTAGAATAGTATCCAAAAAGGAAAACCTGGAGGAAAAAATATGATGAATCGTAAAATGCTGAAACAGGCACAAGAACTACAAAAGCAAATGTTGAAAGTTCAGGAAGAAGTAGAATCTTCTTCTGTAGAAGCAACTTCTGGAGGAGGAGTGGTAACAGTAAGAGTCACTGGCAAAATGATATTAGAATCTGTGAAAATCTCCAAAGATGTTGTTGATCCTGAAGATGTAGAAATGCTAGAAGATCTAGTTCAAGCAGCGATTAACGAGGGTTTATCAAAAGCTCAGAAAATGGCATCAGACAAAATGAATGCCATTACTGGCGGCATGAATATTCCCGGACTTAGTTAGATTGAATTAAGGACTATGAATTGATTAACAGCCATGGAACTAACTTGTCTCCGGTGGTAACTCAACTGACTGATGAATTGAGCAAATTGCCAGGAATCGGGCCAAAAACCGCCCAAAGACTCACATATTTCCTGATTAGGATGCCAGAAAACAATGCGCTTGCTCTATCAGAAGCAATTAAGGCAATAAAAGAGAAAATTAAATTTTGTTCAATATGCCACAATATCACCGAGCAGGAAATTTGTGAACTTTGCAGCAACCCTTCAAGGGATCAATCAAGAATATGTGTCGTTGAAGAGCCTCTTGATGTAATGGCTCTCGAGAGAACTAGGTCATTCAATGGCGTTTATCATGTGATACATGGCGTCATTTCACCCCTCAATGGAATAGGACCTGAAGATCTAAAAATCCCCTCTTTGATTAAACGTGTCACTGAAGAATCAGTAGAAGAGTTGATTCTGGCTATGAATCCCAATCTAGAGGGCGAAGCTACATCAATGTATATTCACAACCTCACTTCCGATATTGTTGCAAAAATCACGCGCCCAGCACGGGGACTACCTGCTGGTGGAGATTTAGAATATGCTGACGAGATCACTCTCAGTAGAGCTTTAGAAGGACGACAAGAATTCTGAGAAGATCTTTTAATTAAGGAAATTTAGATGCCCAGACCTAGAATCTATAAATCTGAAGGGATTATAGTCAGACAAATGCCTCTGGGAGAATCCGATCGAATAGTCACTCTTATTACTTCCAAAGGGAGCAAAATTCGCGCTGTTGCGAAAGGTGTAAGAAAACCAAAAGGCAAACTATCTGGCAATGTAGATTTATTAAATTTGGTATCTGCATCAGTAGCTCGAGGAAGAAATTTAGATGTGATCTCCGAAGCCCATGCACTTAAAACTTTTCGAACCATAAAAGAGGATTTGGCATCTACTTCAAGGGCGCTATATCTAGCAGAATTAACAGACATTTTCACAGTAGAAGGAGATCCTTCAGAAAGTCTTTACAACTTATTTATTAACACTCTCGAAGTCCTGGAATCGGGCGATTCTAACAAAATGTGGATCCGAAATTTTGAGTTGAAATTGTTGGAAATTTCTGGGTTTATGATCGACTTTTTTTCATGCATCCATTGTAGAAAACCCTTAGAGCCACATGATCACCTTTTTAGCCGTGGAGGTGGTGGTGTATTATGTCCAACTTGCAGAATACATTCTCCAGATCAACTAATTAAATTGCCGTTGAACACACTGAAAGTCCTAAGATACTTAATACGTGAAGGCGTTCAAAAATCTTGTAATCTATCACTGACCAACGAAACTCTTGATGATCTTGAAAAAGTCTTAACAGAATATATGAAGTTCTTAGCTGAGAGAGAAATCAAAACATTAAAATTCATGAGTATCAACTAAAAAACACCAACGAAAGAGGAAAAATGAATACCTATATTTATGTGACTTCATCCGCTGAAAATAAAATTAGTGTCTTGTCTCTAGACAAATCATCAGGAGGCATTTCTCAAATTTCTGAGTTCCAAATTCCTGGAAAACCTGCTCCTCTAGCATTGAGTAAATCTAAACAGTTTTTGTATGTAGGAAGAAGAGGAATTCCTGACATTGCCTGCTACCAGATTAACCAACAAGATGGTTCCTTAGATCATATTGGAGAAAATGCAAGGCTACCATCTGATCCAAATTGTTTATGGTCTGACAGAAAAGGAAATTTCCTTTTCTCCTCATATTACGAAGGGAAAGCATGCGCAGTACACAAATTAAATTCGGACGGATCCATAGAACAAAACCCAATCGAGTGGATCTCTACGGCTAAGGGAGCACACTCCATGCAAGCAGACCCTTCCAACAAATACGCTTTTGTGCCTCATATTTCTGGCGGAAATGGACCAAATCAAATTTGGCAATTCAAATTTGATGAGAATACTGGAAAATTATCACCTAATGTTCCCCCACAATTCTCGCCGAGTGAGGAATTAGGGCCGAGACATTACGTCTTCCATCCTAATATGCCCGTAATTTATTTTACTAATGAACAAGATTCCAGCATTTCTGCATACCATATGAATACTGAAAACGGTACACTCAGCCCATTCCAAAAGATTTCTAATTTGCCCGATAATTTCTCTGGTAACAACTCATGCGCCCAAATTCAAATCACTCAAAACGGGAAATTCCTATTTGCTCCAAATAGAGGTCACAACAGCGTTGCAAGTTTTTCAATAAACCCAAATGACGGAACATTAAGAAGTATAGGCCATACAAAAACCGACCCTGTACCGAGAGCAATTATGTTAGATAATTTTGATCAATATCTTTTTGCAGCAGGACTTAATACCGGCAATTTATTATCATTTAAAATCGACCAAGAATTAGGCTCTCTTACCAAAATCGATGAAATTAATGTGGGTTTAGAGCCCATGTGGATAATAGTTAACGATATCGAATAACTTTGTGGTATTACAGGGATTGAGGCGCATACAGAGTGCCTCAATATAGGGCTTGTAAGTCATCAGGTAAGTCATCTCACCCTAATATCGCATCTAATTTAGTAGATTCTCTAACGATAGTGATTTGTCAGGTTTGTTGTAATAGTCCAAAGTAGTTTTAAGAAAATTATCTCATTCGGTTTTCGCCCTGCCACATATCGGGGCTGTTACCCAGGTTGCTCTTAATACCTTCGGTCAACTCATCCAGCTCTTTTATGATCTCGTCAGGAAGAGCCAGGTCGAAGGCGGGCAGGTTCAGGGCAACCTCGTCGGCGTTGCGCGCGCCGACCAAC
>CAZWTJ010000044.1:0-12621 GCA_964637555.1 uncultured Dehalococcoidia bacterium
ATTAATAATGCTTTTTGCGGTTCCATCTGCAACTCTAATAGTTAGACACCCAAACAAATTTACGAAATTTTTTGAATTTACCAGTTATTTTGGTTACTTGCTTCCGGGAATCGTTGTAGCTCTATCAATATTATATTTTTGTATAAACTATTTTGATTTCATTTATCAGTCATCCCTAATTCTAATATTAGGTTATACAGTATTATTTTTCCCTGCCGCTTTAATCTCTACAAGAGACATGATAATTCGCATATCTCCAAACATAGAAGAATCTGCTAAATTATTGGGGGCGAATACTTACCATACTCTTACAAAAATTACCCTCCCTTTAATGCTACCTGGAATAATTACTGGAACTGCATTAGTGTTCTTAATTACAATCAAAGAATTGCCATTAACACTCATTTTAGGACCATTAGATTTTCATACATTAGCAACGACTATATGGGATCGAACTAATGAAGCATTCTTCGCACAATCTGCTGTTTATTCTTTAATTTTAATCGGTATATCAGTTCTACCATTATTACTATTGTCAAAGGAGATGAATCCACTAAGAGATGAGTAATGCTTATTTAGAATGCAGGAATCTAATAAGACACCATGGACAAGTCCCAGCAATCCAAAATGTCACATTCCGTTTAGAAAAAGGTGAAATACTTTCTATTCTAGGAGAAAATGGCTGTGGAAAAACATCTCTACTTAGAGTTATAGCAGGATTTGATCAAGTTACTGATGGAGAAATTTTCATCAGAGATGAATTGGTGTCTAGTAGAAATTTCCATATGCCTCCGGATCAACGAAAAATAGGTATGGTTTTCCAAGAGCATGCTTTATTTCCACATATGTCTGTACAAAAAAATATCGAATTCGGCCTTCGATCATTTAAGAAATCTACTAGAATGGGACTTGTTAGAGACGCGATCAAATTAGTAGGACTAGAAAATCTAGAAGATCGTTTTCCAAATCAGCTTTCTGGAGGACAACAACAACGTGTAGCACTTGCAAGGTCACTTGCTCCGCTTCCCGATATTCTATTATTCGATGAACCTTTTGGGAATTTAGATATCAGGTCTAGAGGAATGATGAGGAGAGACCTATCAAATATTCTACACGAACAAGGTGTCACTTCCATATTTGTGACACATGATCGCGACGAGGCTTTTTCTATGGCTGATAGAGTTGGTATTATGAATGCGGGAAAATTTGAACAAATGGATCGACCTGAAAAAGTATTCAGTTCTCCCACGAGCCAATTTGTTGCCCAGGCATCTGGATCATGTTCATTTATTCCTGGCATAGTTTCAAATGGATTTGTCGACACCGAGTTAGGCAAACTAAAATACATTTGCGACAATACTAGTAATGTTCCAGGACAAGAAATGGAATTATTAATCCATCCAAAAGATTTTAAAGCACGAGTTTCAGAATCAGGATTAGGAACAATCTCATCTAAAGAATTTAGAAATGGTGAGTCTATTTTACATATTAAACTTCAATCAGGTTTGGAATTAGAGTTACACCAACCACCAAATCCTGAATTCGTTTTCGGTACAAATGTAAAACTTGATTTAATAAAAGACTCGCCTTTTATTGCATTCAAGAGATGAATATATAAAAAACTAATTACCGATTACAGACAGGTAACTGGAAAAAAGGTTCCAAATACTCACCGAAATGAATCTTCTGGGCATAGACTAGACTACAATTAACTTCACCACAGAATATTTGAGCCAGACAAAGGGTGTGACTTCAATTTCTTGAGATCGAATCGCCGAAAAGTAACTAGTTATCTACCTGTTTTTGATGGTTTCTACCACGCTTTAATTCGATGGAAAATAGTTATACTATATTTGCAGTGTTTACATTGATGTAGTAAAGGAAAGTCATGGGACTGAAAGAAAAATTTAGAGATAAATCTATTGATGAATTAGCCTGGACTCTTACAAATTTGACCGGAGTGAAGGCACAAATTAGTGAGCGTGAACGGCCAGAAGAAAAAGTAGAAAATTCTTGGTATCAAAGATCATTGGGAGTAATAGATATTGCAGATGGACCAATAAAATGGATAAGCATTTTAAAGAAAGATCGGAGCCAACACAGCCCTCCGAAATGGTGGGTTGTGATGGGGATTCCATTTATCGAAGATGTCACTACGAACCAAAAAATTTCAATAAAGACGGTTAGGAAAAAAACCTTTCCTTTTTTCGGCAAGGTCGTTGACGTCACTTGGAAAGGCGATGACAATGTCAGCGGCCTTATAAACACACTTTCCCAGGACACCCCAACCAAGGAACTGTCAAAAAAAATCGGTAATCTGGAAATTAAAAGTCAATCAGGGGGATTCCAGGGATGGACATTAACTTCAGACAAAAGATTCGCTCCAACTAGTCAAGACTGGGAAGTTATACAAAGTATAGCTAATTATATTCTTTCAGCACCTAGGACTTTCTAAAAGACATTCTATTATTTATGGAGATTCTTATCGGTTGATATCAAACCCTGCGCATGAGAACATAAGTGCTACTACTTAGATTAGTAATCACTATTTGGCAGGCACGGCTGTAGGAGTCTTCTTTGTTGGGTCAAAGATTTCAGGGCCTCCTTTTATTATATTGCCTGTAGCCGGCTCAGCTGATATTTTGCCAGGTCTATAATTTGGATCAAAGCCTTGTAGTGAGTCAACTACATACCAAACAACATATATTCCTACCGCAAAAATTACTAAATAAATTATTAAACGTTTGGGGGTTAAGTTAGAAACCCATTGATTAATAATGATATTGCTCCTCAATCCAATAAATGAAGCCGTTACCCATATGGTAATACCTACATAAACTTTGTCAAAGCGTTGTTGTAATTAAGATCAACATTATGGAATCCAAGCTAGAAATCGGTAGATTCCATTGTCATACCGCTCAGCAAACATGCGCAAATGTACAGACACATTTTGTAGTAAAATCTACCATGAAATAACATCTTAAGACTGAATATAAAGGAGGAGTTATGAAACTTATAATCACTGCGGAACTTACACAAGGTTACGAGCTTTGGAAAAATCTTTTTTTGGCTACAGATTCTCAAAGAGAGAAATATGGGGTTAAAGTTTTGGCATATGGTCATGCCCAAGATAATGAAAATAAAATTTACCAAGTTCTTGAAGTAGAGTCTATGGAGAGAATGCAAGAAGGTTTGCAAGACCCTGAGATAGCTAAACTTAGAACAGATGCAGGTGTTAATTTAGATTCTCAAGAAGTTGTATTTTTAGTTGAGTGAGATAAGGCTAGGGAATAAATATCTCTAGGTTTGCTCGCTCCCGCAGTCTTATACCTCTAAGAGACTGCGATTACTACTAAATACTATACTCACCTTACAGATCGCATGAAGAGAGAGACTGTTAAAAGCTAAATAGTTTCCGTCAAAAAAGGAAATTGGATGCAGATTTGGATGCAGGTTCCCGTAGATTGCCCGACAATTAAGACCTATGCATGACTCCCTGAAATACTGCCATCCGCTCTAATACGGTGGCGGGAACGGGAGGGAGTCGAACCCACCTCTCCTAACGAAGGTCAGGAGACAACGGAGTTGAAGTCCGCGAGACCCACCCGAGCCTATCCGCTCCCAAATATCTTGTTAAAATTTATCTAACTACTTACTCCACGGGATCTGGTTTCAAATAAAGCAACCCAACTATACTATCAACCTCCTCCCACCAAAGAGTCGTGATAGGCATCCCTTGAGGAATTTCAAAAATCAAATATCCTTCTACCTGAAAATCTCTTACTAAATCCATAGCCCCCCACAAAAATGGTGTGATATGACTTAAATCTTCTTCTGGGACATCTGCATACATTGCATTCTCAAAAGGATCAATTGGTCTAAAACGCTCATCGTATGGATTGCCAATTTCAACTGAATTTTCATTTACTAACATTGGAACAACAACAGTGTTTCTATTAACAAATGTCATGTTAATAGCGACCAATGCATTCTTTGAAGAAGAAGGGGTCAATACTCTGGTATCTCCATTTTCGTCCCTAAATGCAATATTTGTACTCACCTCCATCAAACCTGTATACATCTCCAAGACTTTACCTGGCCAATATCCTTCTTCCGGCGGAGACTCTTCCTTATCATCCAAGAATGGAATGTACGAACATCCAAACATAGAAAATATTAAGAGTGAACTCACCAATAGGAAAAATAAATTTTTCTGACCAGACACCCACCCAGAATTTATACCAATCATTTATACTCCCCGCTATTGTTTAATAAAATTTGAATTCGATCGAAGTTTATTAATCAACTTGATCAAACTAGATAATAACTTATCTGCGTCTTCGATTGAATTATCTTTCCCGAAACTTATTCGCAAACTACTACGTGCTAAATCATGAGATCTGCCGATTGCAGTAAGAACGTGAGAAGGTTCAAGTGATGAAGTGGAGCATGCACTACCGCTAGACACACATATATTTTCAAAATCCAATCCTAACAAGATAGGTTCCCCCTCTATATTTTTAAAAGAAAAATTGGCATTGTTAGGCAGCCTTAAAGTCGGATGACCGTTTAAGTATACGTCACCTAACGAATCAAATATGCCAGATATCACCCGATCCCGCAATTTCGCTGCATTTAAACTAAGAAGTTCCCTTTCCTTCTGCACTAATTCTAATGCTTTAGACATTCCTATAATCCCAGGAACATTTTCTGTACCCGATCTCCTATCGCGTTCCTGACCGCCGCCGTTGATCAGATTTTCATAAGGTGTATTCTTCCTCATAAATAAAACACCAACGCCTTTTGGCCCATAAATCTTATGGCCAGACAAACTCATCAAATCCACACCAAGATCATCAACATTTATATCTAAATATCCAGCACCTTGAACAGCATCCGTATGGAAAAATACCCTTGTTCCCAATTCTGAAGACTTATTTTTGACAACATTAGATATTTCCTTAATTGGCATGATAGAACCAATTTCATTATTTGCCAGCATCACACTAACCAAAATCGTTCTTTCAGTGATTGCTTCTTCAACTTGATCCAAATGTACCAACCCATATTTATCCACAGGAAGATATGTAATTTCGAATCCCATAGTTTCTAATTGTTTACACGTATGCAAAACTGCGTGGTGCTCTACATTAGTTGTTATGATGTGATTTCCAAGATCTTTCAATCCTAATGCCACACCTTTAATAGCCATGTTATCGGATTCTGTGCCGCCACTTGTAAATATGACCTCTTGAGGAGAACACCCCAAAACATTTGCAATAGTTTCTCTAGAATCATCCAGCACAGCTCTTGAAGTCTGGGAAAGAGAATATATCCCAGAAGGATTACCAAACAATCTAGAAAAATATGGGATCATTTCATCTAGCACTTCCTTTCTCACAGGAGTGGTAGCTGCATGATCTAAATATATTGTCTTTATTGAGTCCAAAAATTCGCCTTACATAAATAATATGATATGTAATAGTAATCGCACATTTTAGCACAAGCAATTATAGTTATTGTGAATTTAACATACCAATTATATTGAATTCTTGAACCACGGTGATATACAATCCGTCAGTCGATTGATTGGTAATGCCAATTGATATAAAATTACATCATATTCAAAAATGAAAATTAAAGAATGATTGAGCTAAAAAACGTAACAAAATATTTTGGTGACTACCCAGCGATAACGGACATCTCGTTTACAGTTGATGATGGAGAAATAGTTGGATTCCTTGGCCCAAATGGGGCGGGGAAATCAACAACTATGAAAATTATCACTGGATTTCTACCTCCATCAGCCGGAAAAATTTCTGTTGCTGGACATGACGTAGTAACTGATTCACTTGCAGCACGAAGTAACATTGGCTATTTGCCTGAAACAGTCCCTTTGTACGGAGAAATGACCGTAAAGGACTATCTGACCTTCATGGGTAGGATTCGAGGAATGTCGAGATCCAAAATTCGTTCCCGTATAGACGAAGTAGTTGATCTATGTAGGCTAATAGATTATAGAAATTCTCACATCAGTAAACTCTCAAAGGGATTTCGTCAAAGAGTCGGTATAGCTCAAGCCATTTTGCATGAGCCAAAGGTGCTAATTCTCGACGAACCAACAATTGGTATTGATCCAAGACAGGTAATTGAGACAAGAGATTTAATTGAAAGCCTCGGCGGTGACAGAACAGTCTTGGTAAGCAGTCATTTGCTTGATGAAGTTGAGAGGATGTGCGGCAGAGTCATCATAATTGATCATGGATCAATTAAAGCTGAAGATACTCCTGAAAACCTCCAACGTCGACTACGTAATGTGGGAAGAATCGAGGTTCATATCAAAGGCCCCGAAGACACTGTATCAGCTGCTCTATCTTCTATCAGAGGTGTAGAGAATGTTGCATTAATTGCAGACTTAGGCGATGGCATTAGAAGTTATAACATTGATACCAAAAGAGGTGATGATGTGAGATCTAGAATTTCCTCCGCAATTGTTGAGGGGAAATGGGAACTGGTCCATATGGAGTCAATCACAATGTCGCTAGAAGAAATATTTGTAGAAGTTACAACTGCTTTAGACTCAGGAGAGGAATCTTCAGAAGAGGAATCAATTGAATAATACAATTGCTATTGCCTGGAAGGAAATCAAGTCTTATTTCCAAACTCCTACCGCCTATGTTGTAGGAGCTATGTTTTTAATATTAACTGGCATATTTTTCGTTCTTGATGCAACTGGATCCTTTGCACAAGCCAGTGTTACTGGATTTGTAGTACGTGCTACCAATTTCTCAATATTATTAGCCCCACTGTTAACAATGAGGTTGTTATCTGAAGAGCAAAAATTGGGTACTATGGAGCTTTTACTCACTGCACCTGTCCGTGATTGGGAAGTTGTAGTTGGAAAATTCTTAGCGGCTTTCACTGCATTGATGAGCACTTATGCTTTAACTCTATACTATGTAGTATTACTTTATTGGTTTGGAAACCCCGATACTGGTCCCGTCTTCTCTGCATATCTTGGTCTGATCCTATATGGTATGACGGCACTAGCTATTGGAATATTCGCTTCATCTCTTTCTAGCAATCAGCTCGTTGCGGGTGTAGTTGGATTTGTAATCGTATTACTCTTAAGCTTCATAAATTTACTTGGAGATAGATTGCCTGGAGCAGTCGAGTTGTTTAATAACTTATCAATGAACATTCATTTTGGTGACTTCACTAGAGGAGTACTAGATACAACTCACATAGCATATTACATAGCAATGACAGCAGTTTTTCTATTCTTTGCAGTACGCTCTCTCGAATCTAGAAGGTGGCGTTAAACATGAGTACACAAAACTCAGGGAATCCCGAAACTATTTCATCAACTATTTTAAGTGCGTCTAAATCTTTAAAATTCTGGAGTGCAGCCTCTGCAAGTATTGGTTTTCTGATTTTGGTAATCGGAGGGGTTACCTATCTTCTCGCTGAGAATCTTAAAGATTCTGGAGAAACAGTGAGCCTCATTGGAATAGCACTTTTGGTGCTGTCTATACTTCTAGCCCCTAAAACAATAGCTAAGGGAATTTTCAGCAGATATGGCAGGTATGGCAGTACGACTATAATAATGACACTAGCATTTTTAGCTATTGTCGTCATAGTCTATCTAATGTTGTACAGAAATCCTACGAGAGTAGATGTAACCGCTACACGTGTGTTTACTTTAGCCCCTCAAACTCTAGCACTTCTCGATAACTTAGATGAACCTATAAAAGCTAACGCCTTTTTTGTACCAAACAACCCTACAAGTGACATAGATTATCAAAAAGCAGAGGGACTACTAAACGAGTTCGATAGATACAGCTCAAAATTTGATTACGAATTTATCGATCCTCAGTTAAACAAAAGTACTGCCGAAGCATATGGGGTTAGAAATTTCCCCGTGATAGTATTTGAAAACTTAAAAGATGGTGACGAGAAAATACTTCAACCAATCAATAGGTATTCAGAACAATCTTTTCATACGGCAATTCTAATTGCCACAGGCAAAGAGCAAAAAGTAATTTACAGTTTAACTGGGCACGGAGAATCTTCGGTCAACCTACCATCAGATGAAAATGAAACGGCCAATCCAAATGACTTAAGTAATATAGTCATTGGAATGCTTTCTGACAATTATGCAGTGTTGTCATTAAGCTTGCAGCAAGTGGGTCAAATCCCCGAAGATGCAGCATTAGTGATGATTCCAGGCCCACAAACTGATATGGATCAAATTGAAATCGATGCATTAACTACTTACATGCAAAACGGTGGTAGCCTTGTGATGCTGTTAGATCCTGGTTCACCAAAATCATACATAGATTTCCTGAATATTTGGGGCATAGATAGTACAAATATCACAATAGCTGACCCAGTAAGTAATCGAGGATCTTCCATCACTCCAGTTGTGCAAAAAGCTAATGGACAATACAACTTGGAAGAGCCTGATATACAAATTGCTGCGCCACTAGACACAACTTTCTTCACAGGAGTTACTGCTTTAAGTCCGACGCTTGCAAAAGACCTTTTCCCCGCCGAAACAATTCGATTCGTACCATTAGCCTTTACTACTCCAGCTAGCTGGTTAGAGACTAATCCAAGCAATACTGAATTTGATAGAGGATCGGATTTGCAGGGTGCTTTCCCTATAGCCGTAGTAGTAGAAGCAAGTGGAACTGTTGACGGGCAAACAAATCACCCAACAGCAAAATTTGCAGTCTTCGGAGACTCAGATTTTATAACGAACGAATGGAGCGGTTTTTCTGACAACGCAAATTTATTTTTAAATTCGGTTAATTGGCTGACGGATGATTACGAACTCATTTCTATCAGACCTAGACTATTCCCCATGCGAGAATTAATAGTAAACAGCCTTGAAAGAGATTTCATAAAATGGTCTGGATGGTTGTTCCCGCCTGCAACTATGATGGTTTTGGCACTTTTAGTTTGGTGGCGTAGGAGATAATAGGACTATTATAGATGAGCCTTCGAATCACTGCTTTATTGATTGTTATAGCTTTGGTAGTTACTACAGTAGCTATAATCAATCCTTGGAAATCTACCCCCGAAATTGTTGAAGAGGCACCTTGGTTTTACCAGCTTGCTTGGGAAGATTTAGAACGTGTATCAATAGAACACGAAAAAGCTAAAATAACCTTTATCAAAACTGAAAATGAGGTTTGGTGGTTTGAAGAACCTTCGGGGATAATGGTTTCAGAAGCTAGATGGGGTGGAATTCCCTTCCTATTAGCTGGCCCAAGAGCAACTCGAGAATTAGTTACTGAATTAGATACAGTAGAGAACTTAGATGAATATGGCTTAAACGATCCGTCTCTTATTGTAGATTTGGGACTCGCAGGTGGTCGGAACTTGCAATTTGTTCTGGGTGACGCTACAACTGATGGACAGCATTATTATGCCCAAGTGACAGGCTTCCCTCAACTGGTTCTCCTACCCGCACTCTGGGGAAACGTAGTTGCAAAATTAATTGTAGAGCCCCCTGTGCCGAAATGGGCCATATCAAAACAACCAAACGAAATTAATGGAATTCATTTGTATAAAGACACTTCATTTGAGGTATATACAACAAGTCCCGACGTCATATATTTCCCCTCACCTCTATATGATCCATTGGTAAATCCATTTGCCTGGTCAATTCGAGACAGTCAAATGGGACCAGAGCCATTAGATATAGACCAAGAAAAATGGGAACCTATATATGAAACACTTGGAATAACTCCAGTGATTGGAGTAGCACAAGCTAGAGAAGCAAGAAAAAATTATGACGACTGGGGCGTTGTCTTCGATTCTCCTTCGGTGTGGATAGTATTTTCAGAAACAACTCAAACAGGAAAACAATTCCCAGGTGGTCTTAAATTCACAATCGGATCCAAGTTAAGTGACGGAAGTGGGTATTACGCACGTTATGACACAAACCCTGAACTTGCAGTCCAGCATATTATGGTTCTAGATCCCAATTGGACCGAAACAATATTGAATTTGATGCACAACCCAATAATCGCCAAATAGATTACATAGTTAATCTTTTATAAAGGTACAGCAGCCTGCTCGGCAAATCATTAATATCTTCTAGAACTTCATAACCTATATCTTGACACATCTCCTTCAAGTAGTCGTGGCCGTTCTTATCAACTGTTAAACAGAATGCATCTATACCCTGAAGTTTTGCCTCGTTGAGGGCCATTTTTGTGTCGTGTACAGCATATTCCTTTTCGACACCTTCTCTACTATAGCCTCGATCTTGAGGTCGCCCATCACTAATCAAAAACAGTATCTTTGTACGAGCTTCTTGTTGATTTAATTTATATGCAGCATGTCTAATTGCAGGACCCATTCGAGTAGCATGTAAAGGAGCAATACGATCAATTCTTCTTTTTACTCGGTCATTAAAAGTCTCATTTAAGTCCTTGACTGTATAAAACTCAACGTTCTCTCTACCATATCCAGAAAAACCATAAATCCCATAAAAGTCCCCAATTGCTTCCAATGCATTAATTATTAAAACGACTGCCTCTTTTTCGATATCAATTATTCGCTTATACGTACGTCTCGCAGATTGTGTCCTTCTAGTTCGTAGCCAAACCATATATTCAACTGGATCTTCAGGTGCATCCCAATCATCATTTGTTTTCCTGGCATCATTGATTGCTTCTGCAGTAGATGCAGATGTGTCAAGCAAAAATGCAGACGCCACATCCCTCTGAACCTTATTACGCCTCCAATAAAATTTGTCATTAGGACTAGCGCCAGTTTTAATATCAATCATATATTCAATCAAATCATCAATATCTATTTCTTCACCAAATTCTAATCTTCTAACTTTTCTGAACAATTCAGGTACAAGCATTTCAAATTGCTGTCGAATCCTAGTGACCAATGATCCATAACCCTGAACAGTTTGCTCATAAAATTCGGCATCTCCTTCAGGCATTGTCTGTTGCCTAACAATACACCATCTGGGTTTGTAATCATCTGCTCTAAAGTCCCATTCATCGTAAACAAAAGACTCAGGTTCTGAAGATTCCAACTCACCACCATCTTCATCCACATGAACCAGAGGTCCTTGTCCAAATTCTTGAGATGGTTGCTGATTGACTGAAGCTTCTTTTAGTAAATTATTAGCAAACTGACCAGGGGAATTCTCTATTTCTCCTTCAGATGAATCTATCTCGGCACTCTGGTTTAACAAATCTTCCAAATCATCTTGAGAAAACTGATCCCCCCCAGATTGTCCCCCCTCACCCTGATCCCTCATTTGCATCATCAATTGGGCCAGCTCAGGTTTAAAGTCACCCCTATAACCAAAATCTTCCACAGGTTCATAATCTTGCCCTTGAGATTCGCCTTCCGCGCCAATTTGCATCCCTTGAGCAATATCTAACATCAATTGAGTCATTTGGTCGGAATCCTCATAATTTTCAAGAGAGTCCTCTTCATCCGTATCCATATTTTCCCAATCATCTTCCTCAATTTCTTCATTAGTAATACTACTAATTACTGCATAAATCCTTAAAGTAGCTTCTGCTGTATCTTCTACATAAGCATCAACATTCAAAAGTCGTCTAGAAATGTCAGAAATCTCTTTAGCCTGATCAACATATTTACTAGGAACAGGCAAATCTTTAAACTGATGCAAACTTAGACGAACCAAAAATTCTACCAAAGCCTCTTGAGCTGGTTTGTCTTTAATCTCTGGCCTAGCAGATAAAGCATCCAACTGAACTGAAACATAATCTTTGGAAAGGCCAGAATACTCAGCCTTAACTCGTGCATCCAACCTACTATCTTCTACTACTGTAAATACATCTAGTGCTAGCTTGCGATCTTCAAATAGATTGAAAAATCTCTGCATATCTGTAATCCATTGATTCTTGTCGGAATCATCAGAATCCTCTTCCAAAACAATTTCTGATGACTCTTCAATAGAAGTCTCTTGAGATTCCACTTGTGACTCTTCAATAGAAGTTTTCTGAGATTCCACCTGAGATCGCATATTTTCGAAAAATACTGCTTCTCGCTCAAATTCAAATCCCAAACTATTAAATTCTAAGTGTGACACTTGATGAGTTGACACAACTTTCAACCAAGCAAAGTTTTTCTCTTTTGTGGAGTACATATCAACCATGGATGGCAAATAAACGGTCGAACCCTCTGTGGCAGGAGATTCAAGAGAGACCCATCCAATGTTTTTCTCGACTAATTCGTCAGTAGGCGCTAATTCAATTTCTGAACCAGCAAGGCCTCTACAATACATCTGCATGACATCTTTAACCCTAGAAAACTCAATCCCTGAAGAAACAGTCGCCAAAGCCTGCTCAGCACGATTTGACTCAAGCTTGAAATATGCAGACCCACCATCAACATTGTCTCTCATAATGTCAATGCCTGTCTCAAACCACCTGCGCATCTGAATATTGTTAGCACGCTCAAGAACATGAGGAAGATTAGAAACAAGATCGGGAACAGAGTCAGGATGTACAGAAATTAATTCTTCACAGAGTTCCAACACATCTCCGTGAAACTCACGTTCAATATTGGATAAGGCATTAGACATCTCAAGCATTACCCCTGGCATATTCGAAC
>CAZWTJ010000045.1:0-12568 GCA_964637555.1 uncultured Dehalococcoidia bacterium
GGAGTAAAAAATGGAGGCATTAAGTCAAAACTGTAAAATTCACCTTGGAAATTTAATTTTTCTTGTTTTTGCCATGCGTTCCAAATTGTTTTAAGGGCCAAAATATATTCTCTCATTCGTTTTGCAGGTTTGGAATAAGGCATACTATAACGTCTGGTGATGTGTCCCTTAACTTGAGCTCCAAGACCCAATACGAATCTACCATTGGACATACTTTGAAGATCCCAAGCCATGTATGCTGTATCCATTGGACTCCGGGAAAAAGCTAATGCAATGGAAGTAACCAATTGAATTTTTGATGTATGTTCAGAAGCAGTAATTATTGGAAAGAAAGGATTATGCTGAGCTTCATTAGTGGTTACAAAATCATAACCGTTTTTTTCAGCTAGTGTTGATTGTTTTGCTATTTCTTTGATACTGCCATGTGCTAGAGCAGTCCCCACTTTCATTTTAATCCTCCGCTTAGTGATGAGGATATGTTAATCGGTTGAAAGATTTTGTCAAAATAAGGGACATTGAATTATCTTATAAGTTAAGATAGAAAAATAAAATTTAATCTAAGATAAAAATTTTTGGTGAGGAGACCAGGATGAAAAGATTTATTTTAATTGCGCTTCCATTAATTATTGTTTTTTCAGCTGTATTAATTAGTTGTGGTGGTGAAGAAGGCGGATATGATCCTAATTATAAGCCTGCAGGTGGGGAGACATCCACTCTTGGCGGTAATCGTGGAGCTAGTACGGGGAATGCGTTTTTTGATCCTACCAAAAAGAAAGAGCCTAGTGCTGATGGGACTTTATCTAGCACACTTGCTGCTAAATGTGAATTAGATTCTGGGAATATGAAAATTTTGTGCGTGGCCCATAGAACATCTATGAAATCAGTACTCCAGTGGGCGGAAGATCATACCAATAAACAATCAGATCAAGGGATTTTTGAATTTGCTATTACCAATCCCACAAAGTCTGAAATAATAGTCAAACTAGAAGAATGTATTAATACGACATGTAATCAAATTGAGGCCTTAGTAGACGTTTCTTCAGTTGCTCCCTAACAGGACAATTCATGAGCAAATTTGCCAAATATCTGCCATTGGCAATGCTAATTTTATTGTTAGTATTTGTTGGTTGTAAGAAAGATTCTAACTCGGAGAAACCAGATGTAGATGATTTAGTTGTATTAACTGCCACAGCAACAGCAACTGAAATCACTCAAGATCCAAAAGTAGTCGAAGAAGAAGTGCCAGCTGATTGTGACTGTGAAAAAGATGAGGATCAAAGGGCATGGGAAGAAACTGAGAAGAGATTAAAAGATCGGATGGATTGCCTAGAACGTAGTCGATTGTCTATAGAGAAAGGCGGTGAAGGAGAATGGTGCCCCTAGAGAGTCGTTGACAGGTGATTTCCTTTAAGAACTTGTTTCAAATCCTGACAAATTCAGACGACATTCACCAGATATTTTTGTTTGTATCCAGTAATTACTTGAATGTAGCCGCTTAATTCTTTGTTCAATTCTTGATCACCAGTATCAACCCTTAAGGGTTTCCCTAATAAAGCGTTAAGCTTTGTTGTCGTTGCGGCAACGATGATGTTTTCCTTACCAATTTCTCTGATTACTGTAGAGCTAATTTGTTGGTTGCCCCTTCCAAATATATATCCTTGACCTCCAATAATGGTGACGATCAATTTCACTTTTTTTCCAGTAATGAGTTTTAGTATTTCAGTTTCATTGACGTCATTGGAGATTGGTTTTTTGTTTAAAATTATGTCAATTCCCAAAACTGTGTTTTTGAGTTCTAATTCATCCATTAGTGGTTGAAGAGTTGTTCCAGAACCCACGATATAATAAGTATTTTCCTCCATTTGGCGAATTAATTCTGATGAAATACCTAACAATTCATCCTTTTCAGTTGCAACTGAGGAATTTTTGGTTCCTTGAACTAATGAGGGTTCTTCGAACGTTTTCAGATATCCGAAGATTTGTACTGTTAGTTTGCCTGCTCGGAAATCTTCTTCGTTAATATCCATAACTTCTGAGAGAGTTAGTTCTGTTAATTTCCCCAACAAATACTGATGTACTGCCTTTCCTGCATAATAAGGTGAGAGAGCGTAGATTCCGGAGTAAATTTTCACCCCAGTGGGGATTCCTAAAATTGGAGTACTGTCTCCGATAGCTTCAAAAACGTCTCTAGCTGTTCCGTCTCCCCCTGCAATTAAGATTAATGAAACTCCTAGATTTTTCATTTCAGTTGCAGCAAGTTTTGTGTCATCCGAGTTAGTCACAGGATTCTTTTCGCCGATGATTTTGGAGTTAAACCCCAGTTCTTTTACTATATTTTCCCCCATTTCGCCGTGGCAAGTAATAAATTCAAACGAATCTTTAAGGGAAGTAAATTCTTTTAAAGCTTCCAGAGTTTTAAAATTGGATTCGGGTTTTGCTCCCAATTTCTCAGCTAAGGAAACGGTTTTTTCCCCATCAGTTCCTTTCAATCCAACTTTGCCACCCATTCCAGCTATAGGATTGATAATCAGACCTATTTTTAAACTTTTAGAGTTCAGGGTTGAAAAATCCATAATAATTTCAAAATCCCAATTATGTTGTTAGAGGAGTGTTTGGTAAGTTGGCCCACTCTCCCATAGAGCCATCATAATTTCGCTTTTTAGAATACCCCAAAAGTGTTAGTACAAAAACTCCGTGCGCCGCACGGATCCCACCCTGTCAGTAGGGGATAATTTCTTTGTCTGGTGTTACACCAGCCTCCTTAAGCATTTGTGTCAGTTCTCCGGGGCTTTTAAAAACTTGGTACTTATCATCTGTCACGAAATTGGTCCATTCAAGGTGAATAGATCCGGGAATTCTGCCTGATTTTGCATTACCCCTAGAATTGGTCCCGTCCCATTCTGAGTCAGATCTAACATCTAGAAATATTGATTCAGGGTCGTCGATTTTTGAAAGTGCCTGATCAAGAGTGCAAATTAATTTCTCATCTACTTTAGGCGCGAATGTTGTAGAAACTTTTTGGGGAGGGTCGATTGAAATTGGTTTTCCTTCATCAAACCATTTTTTCCAACCACCGTCTAAAACTTTTGCTTTTGTATGGCCGTAGTAGTTTAAAACCCACCAAAAACGGGAAGCCCACAGGCTTCCGCCGCTGTCATAGGCAACAACGGTTGTGTCATCTCCGATTCCCATTTCTTCTAAGATTTCTTTTACTGTTTCAGCATCTGCTACCCAAGGAAACTCTTTAGGATTATCTGGATAAGAAGGATGTTTTATATAATGATGCACGCTGATTCCAATAGCTCCTTTGATATGCGATCTTTCATAGGAATCGACTAGGTCACAATCGACTATACGCAGGTTTGGGTCATCCAAATGGTTGGATAACCACTCCGAGTCAACCAGGATTTCAGAGTTAATAAAATTAGAATTTGTCATTTGCATGTCTCCAATTTCACTGTGTTTGTTAATTTGTATTTGATTTTATCAAAAAAGTTTCCATGAATCAGATATTATCTAAGAAAAATTTATTTGGAGAATAAAATGCGTACAAACATTACAAAAGAAAAACTATCTAGTGGAGAAGTAGTATTTGGAGCTGTTGTAAGTGATTTCTCTCCCGCAACAGTCGAAATTTTTGGTGCAATTGGTTATGACTTTGTGATGATTGATTGTGAACACGGATCAATGAATGTTGATCAAGTGGAAAACATGGTGAGAGCTGCAGAGGTTTTTAATATTACTCCAATTGCTAGGATACCAAATCATTCGGACTCTACAATTTTGAGATTTTTAGATCGAGGTGTTCAAGGCATTATTGTCCCTCATGTTAATGATCGTGATCAAGCAGAATCAATTGCCAGAGCTGCTCGTTATTACCCATCTGGTAATCGAGGCCTTGCAGGTGGGCGTGCACATGATTATGGTGTTTCAATGGGAAAATATGAATCTTCTGAATGGTTGAACAATAATATATTGGTTATTCCAATGGTCGAGGAAGTTGAAGGAGTAGAAAATCTTAATGAAATTGCGTCCGTAAAAGGAGTAGATATAATCCATGTCGCACCTAGTGATTTAGGACAAAGTATGGGAAATGCGCCACAGGATGAAGTCAGGGAATTAATGGATGAAGTTGTCCCAAAAATAAGAGCTTCGGGGAAATGGGCTGGTGTTGGCGGGAACTCCCCAGGTGATGAGTCTAGAGTTTCGGATTTAATTAATCTTGGAGCAAACTTTGTAACAATTTCAGCACAAAGCCTAATGCTTAACGCAGCAAAAGAGTTTAGACAATTGGTGGAAGCATCTATTAGAACTACAGATTAGGATTATTTTGGATGGATTCTTTTTAGAATATTTAGGTCTGTCAGAATAGTTAAATTATGAATTCTGGATGCCCATTCTGTTGAGTTTGCTTCATTTACTTTTTGATCTTTCAAAAAATCAAGATTGTCTATTTCGTATATTGATAGCCATTCTGGATCTTTTGAATTGCTTGTAGGATGTTGTTTTTCAGTCTTTACACAAAGTCTTGCGCTGAGTGCACCTGTAGCCTCTAGAATTAAAGGGAAATGCTCAGTTTTATTCCAAAGTATTAAATCTTTTGATATTGATTCATCAATTTTCATTCTCACTGTAATTAAAAATGGACTTCTAATTGCTCCCCAAGAATCTTGATGGGTTTTATTCTTTTTGAGGGGGGTTGGTGATATTCGATTTGTAACAATTTGTTCATAAACAGATGCGGAATGGTTTCTAAAACCATGTCTGAGTTTTGCTCCAGTTTCGTCATTATTCCGGGTTTCAGCATAAGATTTGGTGTGTAGAGTGTCGGGATTTGGGATTTCATAAATGTGTAGATATTCCGGGTTTCCTTTAATGGATTTGTATCTCACGGCACTATATACTCCAACATCTAAAAGATCTTGAATATGGGAAGTATTCGTCCATTGATTTGTTTCATCTTCGATTTCTGGGATTAGGTCAAATCTTACAGTGTATATGTAAGGTATTTGATTCAAGGTGTAGTTCCTATAAGCAAAATCAACTCCAATCAGGGTCAAGATGAGATTCTAGAAAATGCTCATCCAGTTCTACTCCTAGGCCAGGTTTTGAAGATAATTTCAAGAATCCATGTTTAATATTTATTGGTTCACTAATCATCTTATTCAAAGTTTCTAGACTTGAATGATTCATTTCAAGCTTATAGAAATTTGGTACAGCCATCATTGTATGAGCACCAGCGAGAATATTTATTGGACCACTTGCATCATGGGGGCTGATTGGCACATAAAATGATTCTGCTAATGTAGATATTTTGTATAATTCGGAGATCCCCCCGGTCCACAAAATATCAGGCATCAAATATTCGGCAAGATTTTCTTTGAGAATTGGTAGAAAATCCCATCTTGTATAAAGTCTTTCTCCTACACATATTGGTACATTCACGGATTCCTTTACTTGCCTAAGTGCTTCGTTGCTGTTTGGCTGGACGGGTTCTTCAAACCATCCTATGTTATATGGTTCAAGCATTTTTGCTATTTTAATTGCAGTCGGAACATTAAAGTTTCCATGACAGTCGATGAGGATTTCAACTTCCGGTCCTACTGCTTCTCGCATTGCTGCAACAGTGTCACGTCCAAGTGAAGCAGCCTCAGGAGAAATCATTCCCTGGATGTATCTTCTGTGATGCTGTTTCATTTCGGGTTGAAAAGGGTCTAGTTTTAGAGTTTTAAATCCTTTGGAAACAAGTTCTTTTGATTGGCTGGCAGCATAGGCAGGATTCCCCGGCTGAACGTGAGTATACATTTCAATTTGATTTCTTAGCGGCCCTCCACCAAGGATTTCATAAATTGGTTTGTTTGCAATTTTACCCTTGATATCCCATAGTGCAATGTCGATTCCACTGAGCACTGTAGTTACAAATCCACCGAATCCACCACCGCCAGTGAATCTTCTGAAAAGTTTATGCCAAATTTGGTCTACATGCTCAGGATTTTCGCCAATCAATGTTTCTCTAAAATCTTCTTGTAGTGTAGAATTTTTCAGGAATTTAAGAATGTTACCTACAACGATACTTCCCCCGCCGCCAGAACTTGTTGCCTCTCCAATTCCAGATATTCCTTCATCAGTATCGATGCGAAGAAACACATAACTTCTTCCTCTAGGATCGGGCCGGGTGACCCAAATTTTCAGGTCAACTATTTTCATTGCGTACTGAGTAAGTCGTCTACTACGGCTTTTCGATCAGCTTTAAGTTCGTTGTATCTATCAAAAGCTACTTGAATTTGATGTTCAGCCGCATATAAATTGTCGCAGAATAAAACAATATCTGCGCCAGGTGAGGAATTTATAAAATTACTGAGATCGGAAGATTGTTGTGCAGTAGAAAAAGAATTTAAATTGGATACAGTTTCGCAATTAATTTCGCCATTGAGAGTTAAGTTGAAATCCGTAGCCAGATTTTTAATTTCTGGCTCTGTAACTTTAAGAATTGCAGAAGCTTGAGAAGAATTTGAAGTCCAATTCCCAATTTGGTCGATTAAGGTTTGATGTGTGTTGGCATACAATCTAGGAGGAGTCAAAGTATTTAAACCTTTAAGAATACTTAAATGATTACTAGTGTCTAAACTGGCTAATGAGACTTGTGCAGGAGAAAAATTCGTTTCTCCAATTTCTGCAATGTATGCATCCATTGGGTCAAAGTAGTCGGTTTCGCTTTGCGATCCATTACCACAACCACTTACAATGATAACTAAAAGAAAGGCAGGGATCAGGGTCTTTAAGAATCGATTCATTGATTTTGCTCCACTTCTTTTGCTCATATACAATAGATTTGTCATTGGAATTGTGTCAAAGAGGGCAGAATTTTTCAATCTGTAATTTTGAGGGATCTATTTTTGCATTATCTCAATATTTGTCTCGAGCTGCCTTTGGACTTTATAGCTAATACCCACCAGATCAGAATTGCCTATTGAATTCACTATTTCTATATCAGTGGGACCTTCAAGGTATTCGATAGAACTTGATCCGATTTTAAAGGGTCTATCATGTCCGGGATAAAAAATTTTAGACTTATCTACCATTTTTTGGATGCTGTCAGTTGCTTGAAACTTGTCATAAAAAACATTTTGTGGCAGGCCACGAGTGATAGATCCCCCGTCAGACAGAGAATCCCCAGATACAATTATGTTCCCTTTTTCTGTTTCAACACAAACTGACATGTGTCCTGATGTATGCCCAGGGGTATCCACAATTTTTACTCCATCAGTTACTTCGTCCCCATCAGATACAGGATTAACGCTCATCTTAGAAAGAATTTCATTTATTAAAGGGACTGTAGCCCAATCGCCACTCTTGGGTGATTTCGCGTAATCTAATTCCTTTGGGTGAACAAGAATTTTTGAATTTGTAAACAAGTCTGTATTTTGACAATGATCCCAGTGCAGATGAGTTAGGATGACAATGTCTATATCGCTTGGTTCGAGTCCATGGGAGTTCAAAGTAGAAAGTAATAGACGCCTTCTTGAAGATGGTCCAGTATCAATTAAAATGTGAGTTTGATTGACTCTTAACAATGAGATTGTTGACCATCCAAAATTCCCTTGATTCGATGACAGAGAGAAGCCGTATGTGAGTACATCTATATTAGGCATAATTCCTCCTATTCGGAACGGTCGGTTTTTTCGGTAGTTATCATCATTAGTAAACAAGGTAATACCACAATTGAGGAAATAAATGCCAGGAAAATCATTAATGCTGTAAGCTGTCCGTATGAAGCGAACATTGGCATTGGAGCAAACCCCATTATAGTAAAACCTACGATACTTGATGCAGCGGATCCAAGCAATGCTGTTCCAGTTCCTCTAGCTGCTTTTTGAATTGCAGCAGATCTTGTGAAATTGCGTTTAAACTCCTCTCGGAATCTTACGGTCATATGAATTGAATAGTCGATCCCGATTCCAATTGAGATAGCTCCGATCATTGCGGTTACAAAATTCAAAGAGAATCCAGCCAAATTCATTATCCCGTATAGCCATGCTACAACCAGTCCAATTGGTATGACTGTCACAACCGCATACCTAACAGATCTCATTGCAATCATTAGCAGTAAAGTTGCTGCAACTATTGCTATGGGCAAAGAGGTGTAAAGAGTACGAGTAGATGCAGACAGTTGTACTTCCCGAGTAAATGGAGAACCTGTTAGTCTTGCTTTAGAAATTGAAGGTTGTGTTTCGAGGGATTGGAGTAAGGGTTTGATGGTTTTTGCTGTTTGGTTAACTATCATTTGATTGCGGGTGCCTGGGATTTGAAAAATCACCCTAGTTAGGTCATCGCCTGTATTTGAAAAATAAATGGCTTCTCTTACCTCATCGGGACTAACAATGCGAATTCCTTTATCCCCAGTGATGCCATTCACGAGGGTGAATTGAATGGCGGTTTGCAGCTGTAATTTTGTGTCCGGGACTAGATTCCTATCTTTGTCTTCAATTGAAATTCCCGTAGACGATTTGATTGATTCAATTGTTCGAGGATTTTCAAGAATCATCTTGGAAATGTTTACTATGTTGTAACCTAGTGTAATTTCACCACTTGGTCTGATTGCGATGTATTCTATTTTTCTGAGGGATTCAATGAATGCTGAAATTGATGCTACAGATTTTGGATCCATTAGGTCGCCTTGAATGAAAGCAATCCCAGGTTCTCCACCTTTTTCTCCTACGTGCTCGTCTATTTTGTCCAGTCCAATTACCATGTCAGAATTGGGATCATAGAAATCTTTTACATCAAATGTTGGCTCTAGGTTAAGTGCTAAGAAAATCGATATTGATGTGATTAGCCCTGTAAGTAGAATTGTTAATTTGGGGTAAGATGTTGCAAGTTTGACGATGTCTTCTAGATAGGATCTCTGCAATTGATGTGTTGTTTCAGTTGCATTTGCAGAACTAGGGTTTTGTGTATTGGTTTTATTTTTCGAAAGTAAAAAAATGTATGCTACGGGGATTACTATGAAAACAAATGTCGTAACAGCAATCATTATTACGCCGAAAGGTTTACTAACTGCAATAAGTACTATTACTGATCCACCTGCAGCGGATGATATCCCTATACCTCCAACAATTCTTAGAACTCCATACTTTAATCCCTTAAAGGTCCTTCCAGTGGATTGGATAAGATCATCTATTTTCATTAATGTTAGAGGGGCGATGAGGCCAAGCAGTATAAAAGATGAAATAGTTGCAATTGCTGCAGCCCCACCAAAATGAATTACTGCTTCGATATTAGATGATAGGTTTGATAGAAACGCAATACTATCACTCGCCATGGCTAAAATAAGTGCGACGAGTACACCAGCCAAACCTATTCTAAAGGCTTTTCTTGCGGTGTTACCAGCATCTTTTTCTTCTCTGTATCTGCGGATAGAATGTACAGCGAAATCTACTCCAAGGGATATCATGCTAATAGGAACTATCAGATCGATTACTAACCCACTTTTGATTCCGATTAATGCAGAAATACCTTTAACCCATATTATTAGTATGCCCAAACCTATTCCGGTTAATGACATTGCCCAATAAGATTTCAGGCTTATGCCCACGACAATTAATGCTGCAATTACAGTAAAAGTGATAAATATTCCAGCTTCTTGTCCCTCTTCTTGAGATTCGAGATTTGCATCGATTGCTACCCCCCAAATTTCGTATGAGTTTGATTCGCCGGTCATGATTGTGTCAAATTTTCTATTTAGATGCTCTTTGTTTATGACATCAGGACCACCTCCAATACCTATTTCAAGTCCAGCTCCACCTAGTTTGCTGTTATCTGCAACAGCAGTGAAGATCATTGCAGGGGATTTCCACCATTGTATTTGCTGCCCAAAAACCTCTCTTTTTTCAAAATTTGAATGTTGGGACAAAAAATCAATTACGCCTGACGTGTTAGGGTTGGAAAACAATTCATGAATTGCAAATTTTAACTCTTCTTCTGAGCATGATTCAAGGGATTTTCCTGAGGCGGAAAGTATTGCTTCTATTGGATCTAAAATAGAACTAATCCCGCTGATTTCTACTCCTGTAATTGGATCAAAAAAGCTAAATAGATAGGGTTGTTGTGTTAAAGACCCGGAAGCCAATTTTCCATTTGAATCTAATGATAAGAGTTTAAGTTTGTTTTGTTTGAATTCCAATAAAACATCTTTAGTTAGTACATCACCACTTTTTGCTTCCAAGACGAATGAAGCAAAGTGCACAGATGTCGGAAATTTTTTATCAATTTCTTTTTGAAGTTCATAAACTTCATGAGGAGGATTTGGGGAAGCCTGAATATAATTTTCTAACTGGAATAATGGTATTAAAAGCAATATTGTGAAAGTTAGAATTCCATAGATCACAAACATTGATCTTTTGGCCAAAAAAGAAATAAAGTTTTGGTTCCAATTTTTGGGGTTCATGAAAATAATAATACCAAATTTTGAAACCTTGAAGCTTGGAATCACAATAGGGTTGGTGGTTGCGGTTTATGTTGTTTGGTATGTAATTGATGCCCCTGAAGGTTTTGACCCTACTTAAAACAACTTTGAATCAAATCTTATTTCGTTTGGATGTCGACTCTGAATTCGCTTGTTCCACCCGCTCTCATTTTAGGGTCTTTATCTTGCGAGTTGGTGATAGAGTCAATACAGCCCCAAACGAGCACTATTCCTATGAACAATGAAAAACCAATTAGAAATAGTTGGTTTCTAGAAAGCTTTTTGAACATCCTGTATCCTCAAACATGTTTTAGGATCATATGATTTGTATAAACTCAGTAATTCTAAATTATGGTGTAAAGTATAGAGTATATAGTATGAGGTAAATTATATGGTTTTTTCAATTGATTTTCTTTATACAATTCTTGCAGGGTTCGGTGCGGCATTTTTGTCGCTTTTTGTTGCTATTATTATGGTCCAAAAAGCTACATGGGCCAATTATTTAATTCGATTTGGAACTCCTTTTGCCGCAGGAGTTTTGTTAATTGCTTCATTCAGAGATCTTCTACCTCATGGTATTGAAGAGCAAGGGTCAGTGGTATTGAATGCAACTCTGATTGCAATAGTGATTTTTTTCTTTATAGAAAAAGGTTTTAAAAACTTTCATCCTCATCATGAGGAAGATTTGAATGAGAATGCAAATACTACCCAGGGATGGCTATTTATAATAGGTGATTTTTTCCACAATTTTGTAGATGGAATTGCTTTAGGTGCTGCTTTCCTAATCAGTCCAGGAACTGGTTTCATAGCAGCGATTGCTTTGGTTGCTCATGAAATCCCACTTGAAGTGGGCGAATTCGGATTGCAGTTAAGAAGCGGTTTTTCAAAACGTCAAACAATTATTAGGAATTTATTAACATCAGGAACTTTGATTGTAGGGGCAATCTTTGCTTTCCAATTTGGATCGGAATTTGAGTTGCCGCTAGGTTATTTGTATGGTGGTATAGCAGGGTTTTTCATATATATTGCTTTGAGTGATATTGTTCCAACTATTCACTCATCTGAAAGTAAAAGATTTGGTGCACAGACGACTTTTCTGGTCGTAGGTTTGATTTTTGGAACTTTCATCGCTTCTTATGCTCATAGTTTTATTGGCGAGACTAATTCACATGAGCACCATATGAGTTATGAAGAAGATGAAGGGTACATTATTGAATGTATTACACAACTCGCAATAATAAATCATACTATCGATGAGGGAGAAAATTTATTGAAAATTCAAGAAGGTATTAATTCATTGAATGATGCGATGATTCAAAACAATTATATTTCCGACTTCGATACTGCCGAAGAAGAACTTCAAAAGCTGATTGAAAAATTTTATACTGGTGATTCTCACTCACTCATGGTTTGTAATTCATGGGTAGAGTTAATGAATCATAATCATTGAAATGACTCATTTTAGTGATTTCGAAAATAGTAACGTAATTTTTTTTGATGGATATTGTTTTTTATGCAATAGAATTGTAGATTTTTTGATATCGAAAGATCGGAATCAGTTGCTTCAATTTGCTTCCATTCAGTCTGAATTTGCTTCTAATATGTTTTCATCCCAGCAGATGTTTATTCTGGAGGATCAAAAGCTTAGCACAGTAGTTTTTTTGCAAAAAGGGAAAATAAAAACAAAATCTGAGGCGGTAATCGCAATCATTTCAACTTTTGGTGGTGTATATCGATTAGCGAATGTTTTCCATGTGATTCCGCGTTCATTTAGAGATTTCCTATATATGTTTGTGGCAAATCGTAGGTATAGATGGTTTGGGAAAAGAGACTTCTGCAGGATGCCGACTGATGAAGATTTGGGCCGGTTAATAAGGTAGATAGCTCGATTTTGGCAATGTTCTAAATTGAATTTGCCGTATATATCTTTTGGGCATGTGTTTGGTACCCTTTGACAATATTTGCCATATGATTACTATATCCTTATTGGATCTTTAAAGAGCGGAAAATTGGTTTTTGGGCAAATTAAGTACAAAATTAAAGGGAGAACTCGATGCCTGACTTTAGTTGGTTTAAAGGGAATATTCATTGCCACACTACTAT
>CAZWTJ010000046.1:0-12488 GCA_964637555.1 uncultured Dehalococcoidia bacterium
ATATGGTGACTGGTAGTGGCGTTTTGTTTAAGCCATGAATTGAGAGCTTCGTCGTTATTTAATTGTTCGTCGGTAGGTTGAATTCGATCAGAAATTATATGGCTATATGTTTGTCCTTCACCTACTTTGGTACATAGCCTAACGCATTCGCGCATTCGTCTTAAATCCTCTTCTTCTCTAAAGTAATTATAATTTAGATAGGGTTGTTCAGTGGGGTCTGAGGATTTAAGCTTAAGTTCTCCGAATCCTTTGGCTAGATATAGACATGCTGACATAGCAACTCCCGAAGACACTTCTCCGAAATACATATCAGGAAATGCGACGGAAGTTTGATGTATTAACATGTCATTATGAAGGTTTGAGCCATCAGCTGTATATCGTAATCCTACCGTGATGACACGATTCGTTCCTTCTTTATCATGCTCATATGAATCTTTCACATTCCAAATAACGGAAACTTGAGGATGGTCACGAAGGTTTTGACCTACTCCAGGGAGATCATTGATTATAGGGACGCCTACTTCGTTGAGGTTGTCTGATGGTCCAATGCCCGACAACATTAATAAATGAGGAGATCCTATTGATCCACCGCTTAGAATGATTTCATTTCCAAAGATTTTGAAGTTTTCATTTCCACTTTCGACTTCTAAGCCTACAGCCTTATTACCTTCTAAGATTATTCGTTCTACCATGCAGTCGCTACGCAGTGTGAAGTTTAATCTATGTCTGGCAGGGTTGATATACCCTAAGGCTGTACTTTGCCTTACATGCTCAATTGTGTTGAAAGGGATCGGGCCTACACCTGTGGAATCAGGGTCATTGTGATCGGGTGTTGAAGGAAAACCGATTTCTTGAAAACCTTTGTGAAACGCACTTGCATCTTCAGTCCATTCTGATTCAGGATGTCTCCGGACTCTAATTGGACCACTATTGCCATGGAAATCTCCTGATTCATCTGTATCATTCTCAAGTCTGATAAATGCATCTAGGCATTTGTCGAAACTCCATTGGTCATTTCCGTTTTTGGCCCAGGTGTCGTAATCATCTGGATCACCGCGCAGGAATATTTGAGCATTTACTGCACTGGAACCTCCAGTTACCTTGCCTCTTGGAACCATCATGACTTCAGTTTGCTCTTCCGTTGACTGAGCTTCAAAGAACCAACGTTTCAAATCGCCAGGATTTGTCCACCATCCTAGATCTCGAGACCAATATTTTGCAGGTCCGAACCCATATTTAAATACGTCAGGTAGTGTTTCAAAGTCGGGATAGTCACTGCCAGCTTCTAATAAAAGTACAGATTTTGTAGGGTCTTCACTAAGTCTTGAAGCGATGATTGCTCCTGCAGAACCAGCACCAACAATAATGTAATCATATTTCATAAAATTTCCCCAGCTATTTTCATATTATAGAAATTATTTTGATCGTATATGTTCATATTTTGGGTGTCAAAGTTTTGATGGATAAAGCGACCTATAATGGAATTTGATAGTTAATCTATTCTAGATTTCCGAACACTATTGCAATCACTATTAATGCTATTAGAGCTAAAATTATTGTATATCTATTCATCAATTGAAAACTATAATGAAAGATATGGTAAAAGTAATCAAGAAAATAATTACTAATCGACCAAGACCCCGCATTTTATTTGATGGATTAGTTTTTTCACCGCATTTAACACAGACTTTTGCAATGCCATTGTTTTTTGAACCACATTGCCTGCAACTCCAAGTTTGCCCCGCAATCTTCTTAGCTAATTCCCCTCGAATTTTTGGCTCGCGCTGACCTTTGTTTTTCCTCATTATATCGCCTTGTTTGCCTGTAAAATATTTTATTGTCAGTGAGAAGAAAACTTTGTTGTTATATGGTAACTGGAACTATAATTTTGTCAAAAAGTACGGATGGTAATTGACAGAACTTTGACAAATTAGAACATATAGTTATGATGTTTCAAAAGCATTTGTTATTCATGTGGAGATAGATATGAATGTGAGTTCCCATCGCGTTAACTTAATTAAGATCCCTTTATTGTTTTTAATACTTTCAATCGTTTTGATCACGATGGGGATTTCATGTGGTGGAAGTGCTGAAGAAGGCGGATATGATCCTAATTATAAGCCTGCAAAATCATCAATGCCATCTAGTGGCAATCTTGGAGCTAAAACGGGGAATGCGTTTTTTGATCCTACCAAAAAGAAAGAGCCTAGTGCTGAATCGTCTTCAACTGCAGGGAAATTAGCTACAAAACTTAGTGCCAATTGTAAATTGATTGTGGATCAAATGAAGGTTTCATGTGAAGCGCATAGAACTTCTATGCAGTCCACTTTACGATGGTCTGAAAATGCTACAAACATTGAGCTGTCAGGAGAAGAAGAGGGTATTTTCGAATTTGATATAGCTACTGGTTCAGATGCGAAAGTTACAGTGTTATTGGAAGAATGTATCGCAACCACTTGTAAAGAAGTCGGCACAGACGTTTCATTGTCTAATACGCAGTAAGTCGTATTCAAATGAATTGGGTTTCTGTAGGATTATTTAGTGCTTTTCTGCTTGCGATTGTTGCTGTATTAGACAAGCGATTATTAGCGGTTTATATAACAAATATTCGGACGTTTTACTTTTTAGTGGGAATAGTTCAAGTAATTATAGGAATTGTTGTAATTCTGATAAATCCTTGGAGTTCAAATCTCACATATACTTCTTTGATTTTTGCCGTGTTATCTGGTTTGGCTTGGGGAATAGGGCTCTTGGTATTGTTTTATGCGGTGAGTAAGCTTGAGGTATCTCGTGTGACAACAATTACTCATACTTACCCAGTTTTTGTGACTATTATTGCAGTGATTTTTTTGGGAGATGAAATTTTCCCTCTTCAGGCATTCGCAATTTTAATTACAGTAATTGGAGCCGCAATGATTGCAAGTATCCAGACTCAAAGCCATAGAAGCTCAGGCTCGAAATTTATTTATCTTTTAGTCGTAATTGTCAGCTTTCTCGCAGCAATAAACAATATTTCATTTAAAATTGGATTAGAGGATATTCAATTTTGGGATTTATTTGCTTTCAGATCTGTTGTTCTTGGGTTGATACTTTTGGCTGCAGGATTACATTATAAAATTCTGCAAGACCTAAAAGCTTTAGTTAAATCTCGAAACGGTTTGAAGGTTTTTATTTTTACTGAAGGTGCGTTAGCTCCAATTGCAACCATCATAATGTTTGCAGCACTTTCATTAGGACCAGTTTCATTTGTTTCGACAATTATTTCTGTTCGTCCATTTTTTGTGTTACTGATTTCTGGGATTCTAAGTATGGGAATGTTTAAATTTTTAGATGAGCCATTTACATTGAAAACATTACCGGTAAAATTAGTTTCAGTAATTTTAATATTTTCTGGGGTGACAATTCTTACTATTAGAGGTTAAATTATGACAAATTGTTCGAACTGTAAAATTGATTTGCCAAAGTATACTGTAAAGTTTTGCTCGGAATGTGGTGATTTTTTAGATCGTGATGATTTTGGGATTAAGGAAGAACTTGACTGGGATTTAAAACATCCAGTTGAAATCGACCCGTTAATTACAAGCGACACGAGAATTTTCCCTGATTCTATAATCTCACCCGTTTTATTTACTTGTCAAAACTGTGATTATAAAATTCCTAACGTCCAATCTACTTTTTGTGAGAATTGTGGCACGAAAATTATTTCTTTGATGGTTGGTTTTGAGGGTCTTTAGTCTTGATACAATATAGAGAATATATTGCATTAAGTAATCGTCCTACTGCAATAGTTGCACATCGTGGGTTTTGGCATACTGCACCAGAGAATAGTCTGGCTGCTATCAGTGGTGCGATTTTTGCGGGATATGAAATTGCTGAGATTGATATTCAAAGTAGTAAAGATGGGATACTTTTCTTGCTTCATGATCGTGATGTTGATGCCCCTGGCGCTAGTTTAAGACGTATGACAGGGTTATCGGATTTAGCGAACAATCTTACATTCAATCAGTTGAATCAATTAAAGCTCAAAAATTTTGATGGTGGAGAAGGCAACTCTTTTTCTGATCAATCAATTCCATCTCTAGAGTCTGTGTTAAAACTTGCAGATGGGAAAATCTTCTTGGATTTAGATGTGAAATCTTCCGAACTTTTGGAGGATACTTCAAAACTGGTTGCTAAAATGGGGATGCAAAATCAGGCTGCAATCAAAACACAAGTTCAGACAGAAAATCAGGCTCAAAATTTGAAAGCATTAGAATCCAAAATTGGTGTAATGGTTATGCCGATGATGTTTTTCCAATCTGAAGATTTCTCGAGGGATTTTGAGTTACTCCAATCAATTTCTCCTGCAATGGTAGAAGCAGAATTTGATGATCTTTTAATATTGTCATCGAATCAAAACCTGTTTAAGAAAGCTGGAATTTCTATATGGGTTAATACTCTTGACCCAGTGGCTTGCTGTGGTTTTAATGATTCGAATGCATTGATAGATCCCAACAAGGTTTGGGGAGAGCTGATTGAAGCTGGAGTAAGTATTATTCAGACTGATGAGCCTGAAGCTTTGAAAGAGTTTATAAATTCAAAGATTTCTAAGGATGATTAAAAATTGAGGCAATCGTCTTCAATTTTGACCAATATGATCTTCTTAGATATCTTATGATTTCCAAATTAAGGAATAAAGGGCCGACATGTCCAGAATTTTAGCAATATTATCTATAGGGTGTGGATGTGTTATTGGTAGCATGATCGTAATGTTTATAGCTTATCTTGTGACAATAGGATGGTATTCGGGGAATGATGGCTTAAATACAGAGATTTTGGTTTCATTTATTGTTGCTGTGGGGGGATTTTCAGGGTTTTTAATTTGGAAGAAATGGAAACTTAAAGGTTTGATTGTTCTATTGGCTTCTCCTTTAATGTTAATTTTGCTTTTTCTTTTAAAAGTGCTGTTACCATACGCGGTCTGAACACCTAAAATTTTGACAAAACTCATTAAACAATTATCCTAAACGTAATTGTTTTGATTGTGTTTTAGGGGTATTAGCATGAACGATCGCCAAGAAAAAGTTTCCGATACTGAAAAAATTTTAATTTGTTCAACATGTGGTTTGCATAATCTTAATCCTAAAACAACTTTCTGCTCAGATTGCGGATCTAAACTTTCAATCTCAAATTCAGAATCGCCCGATTTCTTAAAAGGGTTATTTTTCGTGCTAGGCGGATTAATAGGACTAATGTTATTTGGAGGTTTAGCCGTTAGTATAATTCCTGATGGGATAAATGGCTTGTTAGGATTTTTGCTTATATTTTTCTCCTTAATAATAGGGTTTTTAGCTGGTGGTTTGTTTGCGAAAAAGCTCCTCAAGATGGCATGGAAAAGGAATTGAAATTTTAGAATTGAATCTCTTTAAAAAAATTTTCTTCGCAACTTCTGAGATTCCCTATGGAAAAGTTTCTACTTATGGAGAGATTTCTCAATTAGTTGGTGCTAATAATCCCAGAATCGTCGGATATGCTTTGTCTAGTTTGGAATCCAATACAACTGTTCCTTGGCATAGAGTTGTAAATAGATTTGGAATGATCAGTAGACGAGAAGTAGATAGTGAAATTAACCAAAGAGTTTTGTTGGAATCAGAAGGTGTTGAGTTCTCACCGTCGAATCAGATTGATCTAAGGAAGTATTTTTGTAGAATCGAGAATTTGAAGTGAATGAGATGAAAGAGACGATTGATGACTATGGGAATAATACTTTGCTTGAAAACATAAGATCACGTAGAACTATTTCTCTTGATGGATTAGAAATACATTATCTGGAGGCAGGTTTTGAAAAACCAGGACAGCCTTTAATTTTGATGTTACATGGATTTCCTGAATTGGCTTACAGTTGGAGGAAATCCATGGGTTTCCTGGCTGAAGCGGGTTTTCATGTTGTTGCGCCAGACCAAAGAGGGTTTGGAAGAACTGTTGGGTGGGATTATTCCTACCATCAAGACTTGGACGCATTTTCTCAAACAAATCTAGTGATTGATATGATTAACTTGATTTACGCTCTTGGATATGAATCTGTTGCAAGTATAATAGGCCATGATTTTGGATCGTCTGTTGCAGGTTGGGCCGCCTTGATGCGTCCAGATATATTTCAATCAGTTGTTTTAATGAGTGCTCCTTTTGTGGGGCCTTATAGTGAGTTGCTTCACTCGAAAAACGAATCAAATGAAAATGATATCGAAGAATCTTTAGCATCGCTTGAAAGACCAAGAAGGCACTATCAGGATTATTTTTGTTCAGATCAAGCGAATACAGACATGATGAATTCTGAAGAGGGGTTGAACTCATTTTTAAGATCTTATTTCCATATTAAAAGTGCTGATTGGGAGGGGAATTCACCATTTGAATTGAAATCGTGGACTGCTGAAGAATTATCTAAAATGCCTACTTACTATATTATGGACTTAGACCAAAACATGCCTCAAACAGTCATGCCTCACAAACCATCTCAATTTGATGTTGAGCAGTGTAAGTGGCTATCAGATGCAGAACTTGTGATTTTTGAGACTGAATTTCAAAGGACTGGGTTTCAAGGTGGTCTTAATTGGTACCGATCTACAAAGAGTTATAACAGCATTCGATGGCAATCATTGTTCTATGGTAGGAAAATCGTTGTCCCTTCAATATTCATTGCTGGAGAAAGTGATTGGGGGCCCTTTCAAAAACCTGGATCTCTAGAATTCATGCAAGAGGAAGTATGCATGCGTTTTGATGGCAGCTACTTTGTTGATGGAGCAGGTCATTGGGTGCAACAAGAGAATCCTGAAGCTGTTTCGAAGATATTACTATCATTTTTGGATAAAATTAGGTAGGATTTTCCAAAATCTCACTAATCAACCTTTGAGGAGTGAAATGACGAGATATATTCCTAGTCCAACAAATTGGGTCGCTGAACAAGTTGAATTATATGAAGGTAGTGGGGGGACCAAAGGTAATACTCTTAGAGGAATGCCTGTCATTATTGTGACGAATAGAGGGAAGAAAACTGGGGCTATCCGCAAAACTCCTTTAATGAGAGTGGAAATGGATGGGAATTATGTTTTGGTTGCTTCTAAAGGAGGAGCTCCAAAGCATCCATATTGGTATCATAATCTCAAAGCTGATCCAGTTGTGCGGATCCAGGATGGTACGAAAATACAACAAATGACTGTTCGTGAAATCAAAAATTCTAATGAGAGAAGATTGCTATGGGAAGAAGCTGTGAAGGCTTATCCTCCATACCAAGAATATCAAGACAATACTGAAAGGATCATTCCTGTATTTTTGGCAGAGAGGGTCTAGAGAATAATAGCTACGAGATATTCGAAGTTCCTACTGCTGTACTTTTCTGCAAATTAGCCTTTTTTAATCCTACTTGCTCTCGGGTGTTGTCTTTGAAGGATCAAAAATTTCAGGCCCCCCTTTTATTATATTGCCAGTAGAGGATGAAGCAGAGGGTGCATAAGGTTTGTAATTTGGATTCAGTCCATCCAACGCATCATAGATATACCAAACAACATATATTGCTGCGGCAATCAATACTAAAAAGATTATTATGCGCTTAGGCGTAAGTTGTGAAATCCAATCGAGAATCATAATATTCCTCATGTGTTTTTGAAGCTGTACGCATATAGTAATCCGTAAAGGAGTTTTGTCAAAATCCCTATGGGATTTTGATTGGGTACTTTTGAAAAAATGATACCATGGAGTACAATCAAGCAGAAAAGAATTTTTAATCGAGTTCTCACTATCTTTCTAATTTAAAAGCCATGGTTTTGAAAGTTTTCGGTGAAATCACTTGAAGTTATTATCTGTATTTTTTGCTATTTCTCTAGTAATTATCGGAATAATTATCGGATCAATTTTTGGTTGGATCACAACATTTTTCGTAAGAATCTTGTGTTTGGGGATGTGTGATTTTGGGTTTGTGACAATTGGAATGGTCATTGGAGGTCTACTTGGGCTTGTTGCAGGATTAATCCCGATATATTTAGCTTTCAAAATTGGGAATTTCTCTAACCAAATAAGGATTCTAAAAAAGGCATCATGTAAACGGTGTGGATCTAGACTGGAAAATCCCAGATCAGTGACTTGTCAGGTATGTGGATTCAGCCCTTAGAGGAATGTGGTGATTATACAAGTTCTTACTAAAACCCTTGGCCCTGCGATGGAATTTCAATCCTTTAGGTTTTATTGGTTTGGTACACTTGCTTCAGTAATTGGATTTCAAATTTTAGCATTTAGGGGGTTACTGATTGTTTTCTTTGCAGTAGCGGTAACTCTTATGAACAGAAATATCGTAAAAATAGGCCAGATAAATCATTCTTTAGAATCTAACAATAATGTCTAAATTTGTATATATGGAGGATTAAAATGTTACAAGATTTAAAAGGTAAGGTTGCATGGGTTACTGGGGCAGGAAGTGGAATTGGGGAGTCAGCCGCCATGAAATTAGCTGATGCGGGCTGTAAGGTTATTCTTTCTGGACGTAGAAGGAATATGCTTGAAAAAGTGGCTGAGCAAATACAAAAGAAAGTTTTTGTTGAGCCAGTTGATGTTTCAGATTTTGACTCAGTAAATAGTGTGGCGAATAGCATTGTTGAAACCTATGGTTCAATAGATATTGGAGTTTTTAGTGCAGGCATAAATATTAAAAATCGAGATTGGCCTGTATTGAGTGTCGAAGATTGGAACCAAGTAATAAATATTGACTTAAATGGAGCTTTTTATTGTTGTCAGGCCGTTTTACCTTCAATGAGATCAAATGGAGGAGGCTTAATAATAAATATCTCATCAATGGCAGCTAAAAATCCTGCCTCATTGAGTGGCCCCGCTTATATTTCAGCGAAACATGCAATGAATGCAATGACTGCAAGTTTAATTTTTGAGGAAAGAAATAATGGTATTCGTGCAACTGCTGTATGTCCTGGCGAAGTGGCTACGCCAATCTTAGACAATCGACCCGTTCCAGTAAGTGAAGATGATAAGGCAAGGATTTTGCAATCAGATGATTTAGGCGAATTGATCCTTTTTTTGGCAAAACAACCACCCCATGTAACGATTAATGAGGTTTTGATTAATCCAACTTGGAATAGATTTGCAAGCTGATACTCGAATTTTTGACAATAATGATGCTTATGTTGATAATATTATCGTCATGGGGATTACCCGTTTGGAGGCAAGATGATAAATCAATGGATTAGCCAGTTGACTGTTCGGAAAGTGATATTTTTGTTGATCGCTCTTTTCGCGGTAGTTTACGTAGCTTGGTATATCATTGATGCATTAGATGGATTTGATCCAAATTATCAACCAACAGGTGTGAGTGCTAGAGGTAGTAGTTCAGACGGTAGTGGAGCAAAAGTGGGAAGCTATAAAGCTTTTGACCCATCTAAAGGAACTCCTGAAGCAGCTCAATCGAAGTAAACTTTCGGTAGACGTATTTAAATCACTAATTGCTGATTAATATATTGTATATAGTGTTTGAAGTTGAACCAATTTAGAGATATTGATACTAAAAGACTTCTTTTCTGTCTTATTTTGATTGGGATTGGGTTGTATCTTGTTTGGTATGTTTTCCAGGCTTTGAAGGATTTTGATCCTGATGAAATTGGTCCCCCTGTTAGGTCTCATTATGTTCCTCGTGCAATCAAGTCTTCTGATGGGAATGAATATTTTCAACCCACAAGTGAGCCTAATATAGTGACGAAACCAAGTAAGACTGATTCAATGTCTGGAGGAGGTCGTTAAGTGGGAAAAAGATTGAATGCCTAAGTATGTAGATTTCAATGTAAGGATAAGAATTTGAATTGTCCTTTGTGTGGGACTGGTAACGATTACGGATCAGATCTGTGTAATCATTGTGGTAGACCTATTAAGATTGGTGAGAGTGATTTTCTTAATGACGAATTGCTGACAAGAATTAGTCAAATAGCTCAGCACAATTTTCGTCAAGGAAACTTTCTACAAGCGATTAATGATATAAGTGAATATATTGAAATTGTCGATACTGATCCAGGTGCTTATGTATTTCGAGGGAAGTTATATGATTATTTGTCATACGGATCAAATCTTAAAAATCGGGAAGTTAGAAATATTTTGACTCAAGGGATCGAGGATTTTTCGCATGCGATTTTTTTGGATCCTAACAACACTGTAGCCTACTATAATCGAGGGAATACTTTTTTAGCTAGAAAAGATTTTGATTTTGCCCTGGACGATTTTTCTAAAGTGATCTATATGTCGTCGGATGATGATCTGAACAAAGTGATGTCTTACAGTTTAAGTGCATTCGCACATGAGAAGCTTGGTGATTTGGATCAGGCGATGATTGAACATGAAAAAGCCTTGAGTATTGATTCTCAAAATGAATTTGCTATATCACTAAGGGATGATTTTCTTAGAAGAAATATGAATTCTGAAATTTCATCCAAAAGGCTTTTTCTTTTTTGTGGAACTTTAATTTTAGTGGTGATATTTTTTTATTTTGTCATCAAGTCTTAAAGAAACTTGGAAAATTTATGACAGTTTTTGATATTAAACAATTAGATTCGGTAGAAGGTAAAGTTGCAATTGTCACTGGCTCAAATTCTGGAATAGGATTTGAAATTGCCAGAATATTATCATCATTAGGTGCTCGGGTGATTCTTGCTTGTCGTAGTGAGGAAAGAGGTTTGAATGCCGAAAGGTTAATCAATGGGGATTGTGAATATTTTCATTTAGATCTTGCTAGTTTTCGAAGTATAGAAAACTTTTCTGAGAAGGTGAGAAGTAATTTTACGGAAGTGGATATTTTAATAAATAATGCGGGCGTTTTGTTTCCTCCATTTGGTAGAACTCAAGATGGAATCGAACTTACTTTTGGAGTGAATTGCATTGCCTATTTTTATCTTTCTATTAGATTGATTCCCTTAATGGAATCAGTCAGAGGGTCACGAATTGTTAACATGTCGAGTGTCTCGCAGTACCGGGTGAAGGAAATTGATTGGGGAAGCATCAATTCTCAAAATAATTATCACAAAGTAAAAGCTTATTACTTAAGCAATCTCTTCCGTACGATGTATGCAATAGAAATGGATAGAAAATTACGAGACAAGAATGTAGAAACATTATCTCTTTCTTGTCATCCTGGAGTTTCCTTTACTAATTTGTACACAAATTTGCCTAAAATTTTGAACAATTCTATTTTATCAAATATTTTGAATCATACTTTTTTCCAAACTCCATATAAGTCAGCAATGCCAGCTATAATGGCTGCTTTGTCCCCGGAAATCAAAGGAGGAGATTTTGTTGGTCTCGATACAAAACTCCAGTTTCGTGGGAATCCCAAAATAGTTCAACCCAACCAATTGGCGTTTGAAACAGATCAAAGGGAAAAATTGTGGAATCTTTCTGTAGAGCTAACAGGAGAAGATTTGTCCTAATTTTGAAGCCGAAGTTGTGGATTAGAGCGGTGAGATTCCGTCACCAAGTTTAATTTCTCCCCCAGACTCAACATATGCTAGCATGCCGCGTTTCCCTTCCAAAAGTGATTGTAGTCCTGGTCGAATTTCATCCATTCTTGAACAAGGCTCACATTCTCCAGTAATTTTTAAAATGACGGTTGAGCCTAATAATAAACGTTCTCCAGATTGGAGACGTGAAAGGTTTATCCCGGAAACAGTAATATTTTCCCGGATTTCTCCGTCAGCTAAATGAAAATCTTTAAGAGTTTCTTGGTCCATTAATAGAACTTGGCGCTTAGAACGAGATCCGTCTTTTTTCAAGTGCCGATCCCCCTGAATTCCTTGTCCAGCAATCAAATTTGCGCTGGTTACTTCTTGCATTGGATCTCTACTTCCGATGCACAATCTCAGAGATATAATTTTGCCATCTTCTGACTTCATCTTGATTCTCCTAAATTCCGGAAAGATACTTTAAGGTACAGGGATTATATTAGGAAACTATTCAATAGGCCAGAAATAAGGTTTGTTGGGATCCTCATCCCAACCATATTTCTGATAAAAATCTGGATTTTTGCGCAAAAGATTGGCCTTGTGTGAACTGTGGAATCTGTCATCGTCTATCCAACTGGGCAATTTGAAATCATGATTGAATTCAATCATTTCCATGTTGTTATTGAATCCTCTTTCAATCCATTCTTCGATTATACAATTGTGGTAATTAGCCAAAGCATCTGGAAAGCCCAACCACATTTTTACTGCTGGATGATTGACCCAACCACCAGTAGTTCGGTTTCCTGAGACAATATTGTGGATTTGAAGAGCTTCAACTCTTTGTTTTCCCAAGCGTTTAGAATCTAACACTTGAGCGGATTTTTTAAAATCTGAATATGGTAAAAAAGTTTGCATGTAGACGTTCAAATTATTATATTTTAAGAATGAGGTTATTTAAAGAAAAAAATTAATATTTTTTGTAGAGATGATGTCTTGAATAATTTAGATTTAAAACAGAAAGAATTTCCA